>DASQEG010000404.1:0-1710 GCA_035633775.1 Bryobacteraceae bacterium | reverse complement strand
GCTTGCGGCGTGGGCACCAGGAGCTGTCTTCTCGCTGGCAGGCTTGTATTTCCTTGCGCGCGTGAGAACCTGAGAAGCGCACCGTCCGGGGAACGCTTCTCAGGCCGGCCGTAGCTAGCGATTGGGGATGATCTGGTACGTCGTGGTGCCCGGGACACGTACCTTGCCGTACGCCTCGACCCAGGTTTTGTGAGCAGGATCCGCGTCATAAGCCTTGAAAGCGGCTTCATCGGCGAACTCCATGCAGACGCCGTATTCGCGTCGCATGAGCGACACATCGCCGGTGCCCTTACCGGCTGCTGTGATGGTTTTACGCTGCTCGGCGTTGGTCAGGCTGTACTGATTCAGCGGCCTTGCGAGTTTGCCTACCCACACCCGCTGTAAGCCTTTGATCTTAGTTGGTAGTTCGTCGGTAGCTTTGTGGAAAGCATCCCAATCGGCTTGCGTTGCAGTGCCCACCGGAGAATAGGCGAAGCAGTGCAGAACCGTCTTTTCTGCTGCGGCTGAGAGACCGGCTCCCAGCAGCAGGCCAGCCGCGAGAACAGACATCCGTTTCATGTTATGAACCAACCTCCGGCGGGCATTGTATCGCAGCAACGCCCGGCGGCGAGTCCGTCGTGCGTTACCATGGGTGTTCCCTTCGGATGACCAGCAGCCTTCCTGACATTCTGGCGCGCATCGTCCAGCACAAGCACGCCGAGCTGGCCGAGAGGACAGAAACGCTCGAGGAACTGCAGGCACGGGCCGTTCGCAACACGTCCCTGCGCCGGGACTTTACGGGCGCGCTTAAAAGCGGAATCGCCATCATTGCGGAGATTAAGAAGGCGTCTCCGAGCAAGGGCCGATTGTCGGCTGATGGTGCGTTCCAGCCTGACCGCATCGCCGCTACATACCAGGACGGCGGCGCCGCAGCCCTCTCGGTGCTTACTGACAGTCACTTTTTCCAGGGCAGTCTGGCCGACCTGAAAACCGCCCGTGCAGCTGTCGATCTACCCGTCCTGCGGAAGGACTTCACGATCGACTCGTCACATGTACTGGAAGCTGCGGCTGCCGGAGCTGACGCGATCCTCCTCATTGCCGCCGTGCTGACCGACCGTCAGCTGCGCGAATATCGCGAACTCGCAGCACGGTACCGAATGGCAGCCCTTGTTGAAGTGCACGACAGCGAGGAACTGCAGCGCGCGCTCGATTCGGGTGCTGAAATTCTCGGCGTCAATAATCGCGACCTGAGGACCTTCGAGGTGAGACTCGAAACGAGTTTGGATCTGGCAGGGCGGATGCCCTCGTCGTGCATTCGAGTAAGCGAGAGCGGAATTTCGGGCCGGAGTGACATCGACCGGCTCCGCGCAGCCGGGTACGACGCATTTCTGATCGGCGAGCACCTGATGCGCAGCGGCAGCCCCGAGGCGACACTCCGGGAGTTGACGGCATGATCATAAAGATCTGTGGCATCACCCGGCAGGAAGATGCGGCCGCCGCCGCCCAGGCGGGCGCTGATGCGCTCGGCTTCAATTTCTATACCGGCAGCCCGCGTTTTCTCCGGCCGGACCAGGCAGCCCGCATCGTGACCGAGCCAGGTGTGTTGCGAGTCGGAGTTTTCGTCGATGCCTCACCAGCTGAAGTAAGCGCCGCTGTCAAAACCGCGGGTCTCGACGTCGTCCAGCTGCATGGTGCAGAGCGCGCCGGTGATTATCCCCGACTGCGTGCCTG
>DASQEG010000403.1:0-2883 GCA_035633775.1 Bryobacteraceae bacterium | reverse complement strand
GACGACCATCGGATCGCATCTCCGCTTTGTGAGATCGCCTTGAAGAACGCCGGACAGATTCTCGGGAAGTCAGGGATTAAGGCGCCGAGCGCTATCTACTACTACGACAATGGCCCGCGGCATACGATTGGATTCGAGCCCGATACATTCGTCGACGTGAGCGCAGACTGGCAAGTAGCGCAGGAATGGCTCGGGCGTTTGATGGCGGTCGTGCGCAATCAGCCTTATGACGCAGAGCGGCGCGATTCCTCGCAGGACCTGAAAGAGGCGATAGCGCGCTATCGCGGCGCAACATGCGGCATTCGGCATGCGGAGGCCTTGCGGACCTACACCAAACGACCGGTAAGCATATTGTCGTGAACTTGAATCGTCTGTTATGAGGCCCCAGGGCTACCG
Organism: Bryobacteraceae bacterium; assembly: GCA_035633775.1. Classification (GTDB taxonomy): domain Bacteria; phylum Acidobacteriota; class Terriglobia; order Bryobacterales; family Bryobacteraceae; genus JAWXCM01. Next base: position 2,487 of record DASQEG010000403.1, on the reverse strand, counting down.
TGGGCCTTCAATCCTTATGGGCGCGCCATTCGCGCGTGGGATCGTCATCCGGATCGGGCGTCGCCTGTGGAGGACGCAAGGCTTCCGGAACGTGCCGCAGGTTTACCCGGATGCGCGTCCAGGTGGACGACCGGCCCCGCATGGAGTCGACCAGAACATCATCTACGGCGAGGTGTTCGGCGGCTTGGGGATACTTCGTCTTCCATCGTTGAAGGCCGTCGAGCGCTGCGTTCTTGTCAGGCGAATTGGCAATCACAAGCAGCGGCATCTTCGAGCGACGAGGCGACGCCGCCTTCTTAGCAGCGGAGCGGGAGCGGGAAGGTGCCACCCGCGCCGGTTCGTTTTCCATCTTTCGGTAGTGCGGTGGCCAGGGCGCATCAGCAAGGCCCGCCGCCTCGTCCTTTGTCGCAAGCTCGAGCAAAGCGTCCAGTGCACCCGGATGTTCTTCGATACCGGCGTGCGGATCTCCAATCTCAGCCATCCTCTTCGGCACGGTGAGAACGGTAAAGTCGGAAGGGTTGGAATCCGGTACCTCGTGCCAGGACAGCGGCGTCGACACACGAGCGTCGGGCAGAGGGCGTACTGAGTAGGCGGAGCAGGTCGTGCGGTCCTTCGCGTTCTGGTTGTAATCCAGAAACACACCATGCCGCTCCTCTTTCCACCATTTCGAACTGGCGATGGCAGGCACTCGGCGCTCGACCGCGCGAGACAGTGCGAGTGCAGCACGCCGCACTTCAGCGAAGCTCCACCGAGGCTGAATCCGCACGTTGATGTGCATGCCCCGCGAGCCACTGGTTTTTGGCCACCCCTGCAGTCCGACGTCTTCAAGCAGTGTCTTAACCTCGAGCGCCACCTTGCGCACATCTTCCCAGGGCACGCCCGGACCCGGATCCAGATCCACGCGCAGCTCGTCGGGGTGCTCCAGATTCGCTGTTCGGACTGCATGCGGGTGCAGCTCGATGCAGCCGAGATTCACAATCCATGCGAGCCCGGCAGCATCATCGACCACGATCTCTTCCGCGGTGCGTCCTGATGGAAAAGCGAGCGTAACGGTACGTAGCCACTCCGGCCGGTTGGCGGGCGCACGCTTCTGGTAGAAAGCTTCACCCTCAGCACCATCTACGAAGCGTTTCAATACCACCGGGCGATCCCGAATGCCATTCAGTGCGCCTGGTGCAACGGACAGATAATAACGAACGAGATCGATTTTCGACAACTTCACGTCCCGGGAAAAGTACGGTTTATCCGGGTTCGTGACGCGTACTTCGCGTCCCTCGACAATCAGTCGTTCTGCAGCTTCTTTGCTTGCCACGCTTACGCCCGCAACATGTTGCGCACAACTCTGCCGCTGACGTCTGTAAGGCGGAAGTCGCGGCCCTGAGAGCGGTAGGTCAGCTTCGTGTGATCCAAACCAAGCAGGTGCAGGATTGTAGCCTGAATGTCGAAGACCTCAATCTTTTCTTCGGCCGCCGAAAACCCGAACTCATCCGTGCCCCCCACAGTACCTGGCTTCGTCCCGCCACCGGCCATAAATAGCGAGAATGCATCGATGTGATGGTTGCGGCCCGTCTTCCCTTTCTGAAGAACTTCTCCCATTGGAGTTCGGCCAAACTCTCCACTCCAGACCACGAGCGTGCGATCGAGAAGGCCGCGCTGCTTCAAGTCACGGATCAAAGCCGCAGTCGGCTTGTCGACCTCGCGCGTGACATCTTCCAGCGGCTTCGTAATGTCCTGGTGGTGGTCCCAATCGGTGTGATAGAGCTGTACGAAGCGGACACCGCGCTCGACAAGCCGCCGCGCCAGCAGGCAGTTCGCTGCATATGAGCCTTTGCCCGGCTCAACACCGTACATGTCGAGAGTGGCCTTGCTCTCCTGAGACAAGTCGATCAGCGAAGGCCCGCTGGTTTGCATGCGGTACGCCATCTCGTACGCGTCGATCCTGGTCTGGATCTCGGGATCGGCCGAGACGGCCGACTGGATGCGATTGAGGTCCGCGATAGCGTCAAGTGTTTGCCGCTGTTCCGCAGCGTCGATTCCGGGCGGGTTGGATAAATCCAGGATTGGATCACCCGTGGAGCGGAACGGCACACCCTGATAGGAACTTGGCAGGAAGCCCGCGGACCATAATGCTGCACCGCCCCGTGGCCCGCGCGGTCCGGACTGAAGCACCACGAACCCGGGAAGGTCGTTCGCTTCACTGCCGATTCCATAGGTCACCCACGAGCCGATGCTCGGCCGGCCCGGACGAACCGATCCGGTATTGGTGAACAGCTTGGCGGGTCCGTGGTTGAAGTTCTCGGTCGAGATCCCGTGGACGACGGTCAGGTCGTCCGCGAGTGAGGCGATGTTCGGCAACAGGTCGGAGAACCAGGTGCCCGTGTTGCCGTGCCGTTTGAAGGTGCGTTGGGTCGCCAGCAGCTTCGGCTTTTCTTTCGCGAACGTGTCCATGAACGCGAATCGTTTGCCCTTCAGAAAGGAATCAGGCGT
>DASQEG010000402.1:0-4540 GCA_035633775.1 Bryobacteraceae bacterium | reverse complement strand
TGGAACCCGCTATGGACCGGCTCCAGAACTTTCTCGCCACTTAGACTTAGTGCCCCTGCAGCAGGCCGCCCGTGACATACAGTGCAGCGGACGGATGCCTACTTATCCGCAGGTAACACTTTCAGCCCGGAGCCGAGCTGGAACAGCTCAGGCGAAAGGTTCTGATTTACCGTGACCACTTCGGAGAAAAGCTCGAACGTCTTCTCGCCATTCCGCTCACTGCGAACGTGGTACGGCCACTGAATGCCATTGCCAACGTCCCGGTACTTGGCAAAGGTCGTGGAGAACTCATCGCGGTCTTTTGTCTTTGGGTCGCGCGTGATATAGACCTGCCGCAGCGGTAGTTTCGTATGACGGTTGAAGTACACCGTCAGTACCCGGTTCTCAGCGTCGGTAATGTCGACGACCTCCACCGGAGTGTTCTGCCACACGTCGGCTCCTTTGCCTTCGATAATCAGACCGGGCTCCTTCAGGCGGTGACGAAGTATGTACAAGATCCCACGGCGGGTAGATTCGCGGTAACGCTCCTGCCGATCTTCAGGCAGCGGCTTCGCACCTCGAAACGTGACCTGGTAACCGCGAGATTCGGTGAAGAGAATGAGGTGATCCTCATCTTTTCCAAACGCCTGCCGTTCGACTTGTGCGAGCTTGTTCGGTCCTTCGGCGGGCAGGTTTCGAGTAGAGATCTTCGCCTTGGCCAGGCCGGTGAGCTGATCGCGGTAAAACGAGTAGGCCCGGCCATCTTCGACTCTGTCCTGCAGGTTGAGAAATTGCTCGCCGCCGAGCGCCGCGAGCGCCTCCTGAACAACGCGGTTGCCTCTCTGTTCTGCTGTCTCGGCCCCTGCAAGCGCCCATGCGCAGCAAAGGCCCGCAATCACGTACTTCATGGTTTGGCGCCGATTTCCTCTACTTTCAGGCCTTTATTGAACTCCACAGATGCGACTACGCCTGTCGCAAACTTCTGACCGCCCTGTTCAATTACGGTCTGGTACGGAACTTTCATACCGTTGAGCTCTTTCCAGTCGCTAAGCACAACGGAAGTCTGCTGGGGCTCGCCTTGCATGCTAAGACCCTGATATGAGGTACGCGCGGGCAGTCCTGTAGCGGGGTCGAAATCGATGCGCACCGCCTGACCGTTTTGGCCCGTGATCTCGACCGTGTTCTCGCCAATAGCGTTCACCTGCCGGTTTGCATCCTTGTCGCTCAGGTAGAGCCGCATCGGAAGGCGGAACAATTCCCCGATGATCTGCTGTTGCACTGGCGGAGGCATTGCCATTGTGCCCTGCGGTGTACTCATCCAGCCCTCCTTGCCGTTCCACACGGCAACGAGCTTGCCGAAGGGCAGTTCCTGCTCGGAACGAAGCACGTCGGGAGCAATCCACTGAACGGTGCTCTTCACCTTCATGCCCTGCGCCTGGCCTGCAGCGATCGTTATGTCAGTGACGGCGTGAAAATCACGGATGCCCTCCAGCTTCTCGCTGCCGCCGAGCGCCTTGCGTGCGCGCTCCAGCAACTCTGCACCTTTGGCAACGCTGGCAGGATTCGCCTTCGACACAGGTTTGGCACCTGGCTGAGGGAGGTCGATTTTGAGTTCCTTCACCGCCCCAATCGCCGTCAACGGTTTGCCGAACTCCTTCGGGTTACCAACGGCGACGGTTGCAATTCGCTCTGGCGACAGGTGCGCTTTTGCGACTCGCAGGACATCAGCCGCTGTTACGGCCTGCACAGCCTTCTGGTACTGGTAGATGAAGTCCCGCGGATAGCCCCAATACTCGTATACAACGTAACGCCCGAGGATCTTGCGCGGATGATCGAAGGCGAACACGAAGCTGTTCAGCACACTCTGCCGCGCCGTCTCGAGTTCCTGCTTCGTTACTTCCTCCGTACGCAACCGGTCGATCTCCTTGCGGATCGACTGCAAGGCATCGACCGTGGAGGCAGACTTAGTACTGCCTGCAATACGAAACAGCCCTTCATGACCGTAGTTCGCTCCCCATCCGCCACCTACGCTATAGGCAAGCCCCTGCTCCGTGCGAACTTTCAGGAACAAGCGGCTGGCGAAACCGCCGCCAAGGATGTCGGACATGATCGACAGCGCCGGATAGTCCTTGTCGCGAAGCACACCGCCGAGGTGGCCAAGCTCAAAGAACGTCTGCGTAACATCTGTCTTGGTTGCGAGATAGACGCCGGGGGAGTCCTTCGGCGCTGTGACCTTCGGAAACGGTGGCACTGCTTCCTGCTTTACGGTCCAGTCAGCAAACAGCTTCTCGAGCTTCGCCCGCATCTCCGCCGGCTTGAAGTCTCCGTACACCGATAGCATGATGTTCGAAGGGAAGAAGTAGCGCGAGTAGAACGCGAGCAGATCCTCACGTGTGATGTTATCAACGTGCTCGTAAGTCTGATCCCAGCCGTAGGCGTTGTTGCGCCCGTAGACAACAGATGCGAACTCACGGCCTGCTATGCTTCCCGGATCATCGTTCCGCCTGGCAAGAGCACTCTTCGTCTGAGTCTTGATCAGGTTGATTTTGTCCTGGCGAAACTCGGGGTTGGTGAGAACGTCCTTGAAGATTTCCAGGACCTCATCAGTGTTCTCGCGCAACGCATTGAAGGAAACACTACCCGAGGTCTCACCGATGCCACTCTCCACTGAAGCGGCCATGTTCTCCAGCGACTCGTCGATCTGCTCCCCCGTACGCTGCTTCGTACCGCCGGTGCGCAGAACGCTTCCGGTAATCCCCGCCAGCCCGACCTTGTTCGCAGGCTCGAACAGGTTGCCTGTACGCACGGTCGCGCTGCCGCTGACGACAGGCAGTTCATGGTTCTCCAGCATGTATACGCGCATGCCGTTCGGCAGCGTGAACGTCGCCACCTCCGGCAGGCGAACCTGCCGCAGTTCGGGAAACTTCAGGCTCTCCAGACGTGGGAAAGCCGCGGCATCACTCTGCCCCCATGCTGCGCAGGCCGACAGGGCTGCGATCAGGATCGTGTACTTCACTTTGCGGCTCCCTTTGGCTGTTCGGTGTAGACCACGGTGCGGCTGGAGGGCACGAAGTAAGTTTTCGCCACGCGCTGGACATCCTCGGCAGTGACTTTCTCGATATCCTGGAGGCCGCGGAACATCATGCGCCAATCTCCATACATGGCTTCATAGAACGGAAGCTGACTCGCGAGTCCACTGTTGCTGTCAAGCTGGCGGATGAGCCCTGCTCTGACTTTCGTCTTGATTCTTTGCAGAGTCGCGGCATCCACTGGCTGTTCTGTCAACCGGTTGACAACGCTCTCGATTCCCTTCTCTACGTCCTGAACAGTCCTGCCGGCGTTCGGCAGGCCGAAGAACAGAAAAAGGTTTGCGTACTTCCCGCTCGGAAACGACGCGATCGCCTGTACGCCAAGTGCCGAGCGCTCCTTCTGAACCAGGTCCCGGTAGAGCCAGCCTGTGCGGCCGCCGGAAAGGATGCCCTGGATCACGTCGAGGACGGGGTCGTCAGGATGCCTCTGATCCGGACGGCGGTAAGCCATGACAAGCATCGGCTGGGCCTCCAGCTGCATCGCCACGCGCCGTTCCTTTTCCTGCTTCGGCTCCGCAACATCTACCGGCGGGGGCATCGGGCCCGGCTTAATGTCGCCGAAGTACTTCTGCGCCATCTGCTTCACGCGTGCGGGGTCAACATCGCCAACAACGGCGACAGTGACGTTCCCGGGCACGTAGTATTTCTGGAAGAAAGCCCTTGCGTCCTTCGCCCGCAAGTTGCTGATCTCCTCTGCGGGCCCAATGCCTTCGCGGTACGGGTGCTTTTCGAATGCGGTATGGAGAACTGTCTCAATCAGTTTGCCCTGAGGGTCGGATTCCACTCGCATGCGCCGCTCTTCGAGCACGACGTCGCGTTCCTTATAGAACTGCCGGAACACCGGCTGTTTGAAGAACTCGGAACTCATCAGGAACCAGAGTTCCAGCTTGTTTGAAGGCAGACTGTAGAAGTAATTAGTGTAGTCAGATGCGGTGCCTGCGTTGAATCCGACGCCGCCCTGCTCCTCGATTGCCCGGACGTAGGCGTTGGGGTCGACGTGAGCCTCGGCCGAGGCGATGGCGTCCTTCAGGTCAGCCTCAACGGTCTTCAGTTGCTCGGCGTTCCCGCCCTGGCGCGCAGCCTGCATCTTGTCATACAGCTGCTCTATACGCTCCAGCGCCTTCTCTTCCGCGGCCCAGTCTTTTGATCCGACACTGCGGATCCCCTTACCGATCATGTGCTCAAACATGTGCGCCATGCCTGCCATCCCGTTCGGGTCGTCGGCTGAGCCTGCGTTCACGAAGGCGTTAAAGGCGATCACTGGAGCATCATGGCGTTCCAGCACGATAAACTTCATGCCGTTGGCGAGCTTGAACTCGGTGATCTTCTTCTCAAACTCAGCCAGGTTCTGCGCGGCCACGGGAAGAGCCAGCAGTGCCGCAAACAGCGCCGCCCGGCGCGTCAGGGAGGATATGGTCATAGACAAGCCTTGCAGTTACACCATCGTAGACGCCTCTCGTGACGATTCTGGT
>DASQEG010000401.1:0-1604 GCA_035633775.1 Bryobacteraceae bacterium | reverse complement strand
CCTCCGCCTTGCGAAGAGCGATGCCGAGAACGGGCGTACGAAGACGGAAAGAATCCCACCAAAGCCGCCCGCCTGGCGTGCGGATTGCCATCGACAGGGCGACGATGAGGCCGGTGGTGAGGGCTGCGGCCAGCCATCCGTAGGTGGTCAGTGCGTTGCTCGCCTGCAGCATAACCCGCGTAGGAGTGGGCATCTGCAATCTCGACTCCTCGAACACCGATGCGAACCGCGGCACAACGAACGTTAGCAGAAAGACGACCGAAACAAGCCCGACGGTGATGAGCAGGCCCGGATACACCATGGAGGAAATGATGTAGTTGCGCAGGTCGTCACGCGTGCGCTCGAACTCGGCCAGGCGTTCGAAAACGCCGGCCAGCGATCCGGAAGCCTCACCGGCACGCACCATGTTGATGTAAAGCTCGGAGAAATATTCAGGGCGTGTGGCAAGACTGTCGGCCAGGGACTTACCGCCTTTTAGGACGCGAATAACGTCGCTGACAACCGAACGAAAGGCCACACGCTCGGTCAGTTCTGCGGTAATGGAAAGAGCACGGTCGAGCGGAATTCCAGCGCTCAGCAGCGTCGACAGTTCCTGCGTGAAGTACAGCACATCGCGGCGTCGTCCACGGCCGAACGACGGCAGCTCGAAGCGAACACCGCGCTGGGTGCCTGCACCGACGTAAACCGGTGTCAGTCCCTGCTTTCGAAGCTCCTGCGCGACGGCTTTTTCCGTGTCCGCCTGCACTGTCCCGGCGCGCACCTTGCCGTCCGGGGCTACAGCACGAAAGTGCCACGTAGCAGCCATGAGCCTCAGAACTCCTGCGTTACGCGAAGTACTTCATCCGCGGTTGTGACGCCGTCGGCCACCTTCATCCAGCCGTCCTCGCGCAGCGTGCGCATCCCGTTGCGCTTGGCCGTTTCCGTGAGGTCGACCGAGTCGGCGCCGCTCATGATCTTGCGCCGCAGCTCATCATCCAGTTCCATGAGCTCGAAGATGCCGACCCGGCCGATATAGCCGGATCCGAAGCACGTATCGCACCCGGCACCGCGGAACGTGTCGATCATCTCGCCATATGGGGTGATGCGCTCACCGGCGGAAGTCTTGCACTTGCGGCAAATCGTGCGCACCAGCCGCTGAGCCAACACCGCCACGAGTGAAGACGAGATGAGATAGTTCTCCACGCCCATGTCTGTGAGGCGCGTGATCGCGCTCGGAGCATCGTTGGTGTGCAGCGTTGAATAAACGAAGTGGCCTGTCAGCGCAGCGCGAATGGAGATATCGGCGGTCTCACGGTCGCGGATTTCGCCCACCATAATGACGTCGGGATCCTGGCGCACGATGTGTCGCAGCCCGGCCGCAAACGTTAGTCCGATCTGCGGATTCACGTGGATCTGATTGATGCCGTCCATCTGGTACTCAACGGGATCCTCGATCGTGATGATCTTCTTGTCGGGGTTGTTGATCAGCTTCAGAGCTGAATACAGCGTGGTCGACTTGCCGCTGCCCGTCGGTCCGGTCACAAGGAAGATTCCGTGCGGCATCTTCGCAAAGTGCACCATCCGGCGAAGCATTTCCGTGTTGAATCCGAGCCGCTGCAGGTCGT
>DASQEG010000400.1:0-2020 GCA_035633775.1 Bryobacteraceae bacterium | reverse complement strand
ACCATGCCCGTCGTGTCCATCGATCGTACGCAGCGTCGCGATGTCACTGATGTGCGCGTCCAGCAGCGCCGCAAAACGTGAGATAGCGCCTACATCTCCGCTTGGCGTCTCGCATTCCACGAGTTCCTTCAGGAACGCAATCAGGTCAATCTGTTTGTGCGCGCAGAGGTCTGTAAGCGAGGCCTGCATTGTATAATCACCATACCCAATGCCCGTTCTGGATATTCAGGCGATCGGGAAAGTGCTCCCGCACCGATACCCGTTTCTGCTGGTGGACCGCATCGTCGAGATGGAAGACATGCGCATCACGGGTGTGAAGAACGTAACGATGAACGAGCCTTTCTTTCAGGGCCATTTTCCGGGCCTGCCGGTAATGCCCGGAGTGCTCATCATTGAAGCCATGGCTCAGGTGGCTGCTGTTTTTGTTCTTAGCCGGGTGCCCGATCCGGCGAGCAAGATCGTGTTCTTCGCCAGCATCGCTGAAGCGAAGTTCCGCAAGCCGGTAGTGCCCGGCGATCAGCTTCGCATTGCGGTGGAGTTCCTCAAGCTGAAGCCGAGCGTCGCCAAGGTACGAGGGGTGGCAACAGTCGACGGCGCCGTGGCGGCGGAAGCGGAAATCGTTGCCACTCTGGCTGACCGGCCGAAAGACTAAGGCGCATGCCTGTACATCCGTCGGCGGTCATAGATCCATCAGCGATCATTGCCCCGACGGCTGACATCGGTCCACTCTGCGTGATCGGCGCCGATGTTGTGATCGGCGAACGCACTCGGCTGATGGCGCATGTGTATTGCGAAGGGCCGCTGATCATAGGCGACGACAACACGTTCTTCCCCTACTCCACAATCGGTGTGGCGCCTCAGGATCTGAAGTACAAAGGCGAACGATCCAGCACGGAGATCGGTCACCGGAATCGGATTCGTGAGTGTGTGACCATTCACCGCGGTACGCAAGGCGGCGGTATGCTGACGCGCCTTGGCGACGATAACCTTCTCATGGCTTACGTTCACGTCGCTCACGATGTGCAACTCGGAAGCCGAACTGTGCTGGCGAACGGAGTGACGCTTGCCGGGCATGTACTGATCGGCGACTGGGCCGTGATCGGCGCCTTTACGGGAGTGCACCAGTTCTGTCGTGTGGGCCGCCACTCCATGGTGGGAGGATACAGCGTCATCACCCAGGACGTGCTTCCGTACGCGACCACCGTGAGCGAACGCGAGAACAAGGTCTTCGGAGCCAACCGAATCGGGCTTGAGCGACGCGGGTTTTCCACGGAGGCGATTGAAGCACTACAAAACGCACTGCGGCTCCTGACGCGTGCAGGACTCAACACCTCACAGGCAATTGAGCGGATCCGCACTGAAGTTCCGCAAACGCCGGAGATAATCGAGGTGCTGGACTTCATGGCCTCATCCCAGCGCGGATTCATCAAATGAAGTACGGGATGATCGCGGGCAACGGCCGCTTTCCGCTGCTCGCTCTCGAGACAGCGCGCGCCCTTGGTCACGAGGTAGTGGCGATCGGGATTCAGGAGGAAGCCGGGCGCGAGATCGAGACTCTGGCATCCCGCACGCACTGGATCTCGCTCGGCGAACTCAGCCGCCTGATCGACATCCTGCGTCGCGAGGGCATCACTGAAGTGATTATGTGCGGGCAGGTAAAGCATACGAAGCTGTTCTCCGCCATTCGGCCCGACTGGAGGCTCGCCAAGCTTCTGTGGAACCTGCGCGAAAAGAACACGGCCGCGTTAATCGGGGCCGTAGCCAAAGTCCTGGCTGACGAAGGTATCGCGCTCGGCGATTCAACGAAGCTCCTGAAGCCTTTGTTGGCCGGGGAAGGTCCGCTGACACGCCGGCAGCCAGATGCGGACGAGCTTCGGGACATCGAATATGGGGCCCGTGTGGCGTGTGCTCTTGCCGGATTCGATGTGGGCCAGAGCGTCGCGGTCGCCGAGCGGGCATGTGTTGCGCTCGAGGCTATGGAGGGCACCGACGCAATGCTGGAGCGTGCGGCCTCACTCGT
>DASQEG010000399.1:0-11253 GCA_035633775.1 Bryobacteraceae bacterium | reverse complement strand
CGGTCAACTCGCAGAATGCGTCCAATCCGACAAATACGGTGAACGTAACCCTTACCGTGACATCGGTGCCGACGCCCACAGGCCTGGCTATCTACAATGCGGCAACCGGGCTGTCCCGAGGCGTTTCGCCCGGTCTGTTTGTGACCATCTTCGGCCGCAATATCGCACCAGCCACCGCTCTGGAAACCCGCGTCGCCAACGGACTGGTTCAGACGGAACTTGGCGGGGTGCGTGTCACCTTCGACGGTGTTGCGGCACCGCTGACTTATGTTGGTCCGTCCGGCGACCGCACAGCTGAGCAGATCAACGCAATCGTGCCGTATGCCGTCAGCGGACGCGCTACGACCCGGATGGTTGTCGAGTACCGCGGGGGACGCAGCGAACCTCTTGAACTCGTCGTTCGGGAAGTCGATCCCGGCATCTTCAACCGCGCTGGCCAGGGAGCCATCCTCAACCAGGACAACTCCGTGAACGCGCCAGCCACTCCAGCGGCCCGCGGCACTGTTGTTCAGGTATATGCCACCGGTGAAGGCCTGAGCGCACCCGCTCCGCAAACGGGCCAGGTAATCACCGCCGGTTCAGTGCCCCGGCCCCTGCTCCCGGTTAGTGCTCGTGTCAACGGCCAACCGGCGAGCGTCGAATATGCGGGTGCCGTCCCGGGCCTCGCCGCAGGAGTATTGCAGGTCAACGTCAGGATCCCCGAGAACCTGAGTCTGGCTGGCCCTGCTCAGGTGCCGATCGACATCATGATCGGTACGTCCATGTCGCAGACCGGCGTCACGGTGGCCGTTCGTCCGTAACTGAACTGTCGTCCCTTTTTGCGCGGGCTCTCCACGTCTTCCCCGGAGAGCCCGCTTTCTTTTTCTCCCCGGAAACAACCCTCGCCCTCGCTGTATCTCACAGCGCAGGACCATGAACCACAACTCCGGCCGGAATACAAGTATGCTCGCCATGGCAGCAGGCGCAGCGGGAGCCCTGATCCTTGCTGGACTCACCGTCAGGCGCCACCAGCGGCAGTTTGATTTCCGAGGCAAGAGCGTTCTGATCGCTGGCGGGTCCCGCGGACTGGGGCTCGTCATCTCGCGCCAGCTTGCTGCTCAGGGTGCCAGGCTGGCGATCTGCGCTCGAAGTCAGGAGGAGCTGGATGCGGCTGTTGCAGATCTGCAAAGCCGGGGCGCCGACGTGCAGGCGTACCGCTGTGACCTCGCCAATCGCGATGAGGCGAAGCACATGGTGCAGCAGGTGCTTGCTGATTTGGGGACTATTGACGTGCTCATCAACAATGCGAGCACCATCACGGTGGGACCGATCGAGACCATGACGCTCGATGATTACCACTACTCAATGGAGACCATCTTCTGGAGTGCTGCACATACCGCCTACTACGTCGTGCCGCACATGCAACAGAAGAAATCCGGACGCATCGTCAACATCGGCTCCATCGGCGGCAAGGTGGGAGTACCACATCTGTCCACCTATTGCGCCGCGAAGTTCGCGCTGACAGGATGGTCTCGATCGATTCAGGCGGAACTCCGCAAGGATGGGATCTACGTAACAACGATCTCGCCCGGTTTGATGCGAACCAGCAGCCCTCGCAACGCCACGTTCAAGAGCCAGAATAAAGCGGAATACGCGTGGTTCAAGATCTCCGACTCGCTGCCCGGGCTGACTTTGAGCGCCGAACAGGCAGCATACGAGATCATCGAAGCAGCGCGACGCGGCGAAGTCGAGTCCGTGCTCGGGCTGCCCGCTCAGATAGCAATTCTGTTTGACAATCTGGCCCCCGAATTGAGCGGTGAGATCGCCGCACTTGCGGCACGCGCGTTGCCAGCAGTCGGGGGCATCGGTACCAGAAGCGCACGAGGTGCGGAAAGCGAATCGTCGGCGACCCGCTCCCCGCTGACGAAGCTCACCGATACTGCCGCACGGGAGAACAACGAGCTTATTGCTGGCTGACGAGTTTCTCCAGCGCCTCAAGTTCGCGCCCCGCCTCAGACCAGCGGCCCTGTCCTGTGAGTTCGCGATAGCGACGCAGATGATTCCGGATCGTACCGATGCGGTCTGAAGCCGGTGCAGCAGCCGACGCCGCTTGTTGCGGCTGGGCCGCTGCTGTGGACGTTTGTGGGTCTGCTGCGGTGCCTTCCTGCGGAGGCGCTGCACCACTGGCGAGTGCCGCCAGCGCTTCCTCATACGTGTCGCGATAGATTAGCGTGTTTCCCATCGCAAGCACCACCTTTTTTAGCTGGGGCATGCGGGCCTGCGCTGATTGGATGTAGATCGGCTCTACATAAAGGAACGTCTCCTGAATGGGCAGAACGAGCATGTGCCCCCGAAGCACCTGCGAGCCCTGCTGGTTCCACAGGCTCAGATCCTTCGAGATGTTGGCATCCGAGTCGATACGCGCCTCAACCTGCAAAGGACCGTAGATCAGGCTTTGTTTTGAGAGCTGCAGCACGACGATTTCGCCGAGGTGCTCCGCATCGCTGCGCGCCACCATGAGTCCGATCAGGTTGTCTTTGTTTCTCGGCGTGAAAGCCTGAATCAGGAGGAACTCGGGTTCCGTTTCCCCGGGCAGTGTCGCAACGACGAAAGTCGGAGGAAGCGCCTCCGGCTGATTGCTTTGCGCGTACACATTCTTCGCTACGTCCCACAGGTCTTCGCGGTTGTAGAAACTCTCGGGATCCAGCATGTGATACGTGCGATAGATCTCCGCCTGCGTGCGGAAGAGCACCTCGGGGTAACGCACGTGTTCCCTTAGGTCTGCCGGCATCTGTTCCCCCGGCGTGAAGAGGTCCGGGAACATGGCCCCAAATGCCCGGATGACTGGATCGGCAGGATCAAAGACGTACATGCGAACGCTACCGTCATATGCGTCCACAGTGGCTTTGACCGAGTTGCGAATGTAGTTGAGCGAGCCGGCTTCGTTCAGGCGAACACGGCGCGCGTAAGGGTGCCGGTCCGATGTGGTGTAACCGTCGATCACCCACACAAGCCGACCATCGTCCGTCAGTGTCAGATACGGGTCGGTATCCCAGTGAATGAAGCTGGCCAGTTTCTCTACCCGCTGCCGGACATTCCGGTGGATCATCATCCGTGATTCACCGGTCAGGTAGCCGGTCAGCAACACGTTGCGGTCTCCAAGTGCGAGTGCTGCGGCAAGCCGCATGGGCAGGGAGCCCACAGGAATTCCGCCCCGGCCTTCGTACCGTGTGTGCACATTCCCGGCACCTGCCGGATAGTTGAATTCGGGCTGGGCCGTACGCACGAAAACGGGCTCATGCACCACTTCACCGAAGTAAATCTCAGGCCGAGTCAGCTTGAGGCTGGAGCTTGAAATCTTCGGGGGAGCGTCCTGTACGAAGAGTACGGGCTGCCCCGTGGGTGTAATCTGGTTGGCCTCGGCCATGACCATTCCATAACCGTGCGTATAGATAAAGTGGGCGTTGATCCAGTTACCGCGGGCGTCCGGCAACTGGCGAATGTCAAGCTCGCGAGGCGTTAGCAACACCTGCCGGAGTTTACCGTCGATCATGTAACGATCGACATCCGTGTCGGGAAATACGTAGTACTGACGCAGCGCCTGAACCTGCGTGACCGTATCGTGAAATGCACGCCAGTCCCAAAGACGCACGTTGTCGAGCAGCGCACGATTCGCTGCCACGTTGATCGGCTGTTCCAGCTTGGCGGGGAAGGAAACTTCCTTCAACTGGCTCTGCAATCCATACGCACTTCTCGTGGCATCGATGTGGTGCCGGATATACGGCCGCTGAAGGGAGATCTCGTTAGGCTTCACATAAGCGGCGGAGACAATCGCGGGGACCACTGCCTTGATGACCATCATGAGCACAATCCCGGCGACCGCGAGCGTCCAGCGACGAGCCAGCACCAAAGCGGCCGCAAGCAGGAAAACGACGATGGATGCGTACTGCAGCGGAAGCGTGACGTGCTGAGCGAGGTAGTCAATGCCGACAAGGAACCCGTGATCATCGTCAAGCAGATCGTAGCGGCCCAGCCATGCGCGGCCCGCCATGATGACCAGCGTCAGCGCAGCAAGCGTGCGCAGTATGACCGATTCGAATCCGCCCTTCAGCAGCAGATCTCGCGGCTGAAACTCGACAGGTGCCTGCTCCTGCCAGCGGCTGCGCTGCCGGGCGAGTTGCCAAATCCTGGCAGTGATGTAAAACAGCAGTGCCGCGATCAGTGCGATTACGAACACAAGCGTGAGCAGCTGAGAGTAGAACGGCAGATCGAAAAGATAGAACGGTAACGGGTTGCCGAAAACCGGATCACGCCACGTGTTTGCCGGCACTCCGGCACGCTGCGACCCGTAAAACGTAACGACCGTCCAGGAGTCGAGACACGCACGAGCGATCAGCAGGCTAAGCAGCAGAATCGCAACCGTCGACAGGCTGGCATAGCCCTTGTGCTCACGCAGGCCGGTGCCCGCAAATTTAAGGGCTCGGGCGTGAACCGTCCATAAAACAGCGAAGGCGAGAACCGTAGCGAGCCCGAGAGGGAGAAAGCGGTACAGCAGGATGCTTTCCCAGGTCTCGATCTGCCCCGTTTCCGTCCACCAGGCGTACTCGATGACGAAGCTGGAGATCAGGCGTGCGCAGAAGAGCAACGCAAGCAGAAGGCCAACAAGCACGAAGACGCCGGACCGGCCAGCACGTCGGCCGGAGTTCCTCATTGAGGGCTGCATAGCTATCGCCTCCAGACGATATTTCCGCCAACGATCGTTGCCACTGCGCCTCCGCGGAACCGCACTCCGTCGAACGGACTGTTGCGGCTCTTCGAAGGCGACTTGTTAACGTCGTAGATCCAGTCCAGGTTCTCGTCAATCACCGAAATATCTGCATCCGCACCAACCGAGAGCGTACCTTTCGGAAGGTCGAGGATACCAGCCGGCCCTGTTGTGTAGAGCTCAACCATACGCTGCGTCGTAATGCGCCCCGTCGCTACCAGTCGCTCAAGTGTGAGACTGATGGCCGTCTCCAGGCCGAGAATGCCAAAGGGGCACTTCTCGAACTCCTGCATCTTCTCGCTGCCGGGATGCGGAGCATGATCGGTCGCAAGTGCGTCCACCACGCCAGATTGGATGCCGTTGAGCGCAGCTTCGACGTCTTCGCTGGCGCGCAGCGGCGGTTTCATCTTGTAATTCCCGTCGTAAGGCAGTAACTCGCCATCGGAAATCGCAAAGTGATGCGGTGTCACCTCGCACGTCACACGCAAGCCGCGGCTTTTCGCATACCCGACCATGGCAACGGCGTGCCGGGTCGAGAGATGTGCAACGTGGTAGCGCGCTCCCGTAAGCTCCGCAAGCAGGATGTCACGAGCAACCATGACGTCCTCGGAAGCAGACGGGATTCCGCGAAGGCCCAGACGCGTCGAGACCAGCCCTTCGTGCATGTCCCCGCCTGCACTGAGATTCAGGTCTTCGCAGTGATTGATCAGCGGGAGGCCCAGCGCCGCAGCCGTCTCCATCGCGCGCCGCATTACGCGAGCGTTCATCACAGGACGTCCGTCGTCCGAGATGGCAACTACGCCCGCGTCCTTCATCGAAGCGATGGCCGCGAGTTCCTCGCCTTCGCTTCTCTTCGTGATGGCGCCAATCGGATATACATTCACCACCGCCCGGTTGCGGGCGCGCTCAACGATATAGCTGGTGACAGTCGCGCTGTCGTTGATGGGTTTCGTGTTCGGCATGCAGCAAACACTGGTAAATCCACCGGCAGCGGCTGATTTGGCACCGCTCTCGATTGTCTCCGAATGCTCAAACCCAGGCTCGCGCAGGTGAACATGCATGTCAATGAAGCCAGGCGCAACGATCAGTCCTGTAGCGTCAAAGAGTTCGACGTCGGCGGCAGCAAGGCCCGGGCCGACAGCACTGATCTTCCCGTTTTCGACCAGCACGTCTGCAACTTCATCCCGCCTGTTCGCCGGGTCAATCACACGTCCGTTGCGTAGCAGCAACTTCATCCAAGAATCCTCTCGAGCACGGCCATACGCACGGCCACACCGTTTTCCACCTGATTCAGAATGACCGAGCTTTGTGAGTCGGCTACCTCGGAGGAGATCTCGCGGCCGCGGTTGATCGGGCCGGGGTGCATCACAATCGCTCCGGGACGCGCATGCCCGACATGATCGAGCCGCAGGCCATAGTAGCGGAAGTATTCGCCCGCCGGCATCGGAGTTTCATGCTGCCGTTCAAGTTGAACCCGAAGCATCATGATGACATCGGCATCACGGATCGCATCTTCGATTCGATTCTCGATTGACACTCCTGGAGCCATGCTGGCCAGAGATTTCGGAACCAATGGCGCGGGTCCGCAAAGCACAATATCAACACCGAACTTGCCGAGAAGATGGATGTTTGACCGTGCTACACGGCTGTGGACGATATCGCCTATGATCGCGACACGCAGGCCGTCAAGACGGCCGCGATGATCGAGAATGGTTCTTGCATCCAGCAGCGCCTGGGTCGGATGCTCATGCGTGCCGTCCCCCGCGTTTATGATCGGCTTGCGCAGATACCGTGCCAGAAAGTGGGGCGCCCCTGAAGCCGAGTGGCGCATGATGATCGCGTCCGGTCTCATTGCCACCAGAGTGTTGAGCGTGTCGACCAGGGACTCGCCTTTTGAAACACTCGAGGCGGCTGCCTGAATAGAGGTGGCTTCCGCACCCAGCCGGCGTGCTGCCAGCTCGAAGCTGACGCGCGTTCGAGTGGATGCTTCAAAGAACAGATTTACGACGCTGCGGCCGCGAAGAGTGTCGAAGCGCTGGAACGTTTCGCCCGAGGGCGGCTGGAACGAGCGGGCCCGATCGAGTATTGCTTCGATCTCGGGCCGCTCGAGTTCCTCAATACCCAGAAGACCTTCAATTGACATTCGGCTTGATATCCATCCTATCTGACTGTGGCAGGATAGAAACGCCTCATGTTGAATACTGTTTTTGCCCTTCTGCTGGCTGCCACGTCCGATGGATTCGTATCGCTTCCCGGGGGAACTCTGCAGTCGCACAACATCGACGCATTTGAGATGTGTGAACGTCCGGTGACCAACACCGAGTGGAAGAAGTATGTCGACGCCGCCGGCAGACCGCATCCGCTGCATTGGACGGGTGGACGGATACCCGCCGGCCTCGAGAAACACCCGGTGGTCTATGTCAGCCGACATGATGTCGCCGAATACACGACGTGGCGAAGCAGGGTTGAGAAACGCCCGTACCGGCTGCCTACGGTCATGGAGTTCGAGTACGCGGCACGCGCGGGCACCGCGAACAAGTATCCGTGGGGAGACGATCCCGCTCCGGCCAACTTCGACCCTTCAGGGGACCGCACGTTCGCACAATGGCGGACGTTCCTGAAGGCCGTCAAACACACTCCCGCGAACTCCTGGGGACTATACGACATGGCGGGCAACATCTGGCAGATGGTCGATTCCATGCCTGATCCTGCGGTTGTTCGCTTCAAGTACCGCGTGGAGAAGCCCGACGACCTCGAAAACGGGGTGGCGGGTGGCTCGTGGGCCAGAAGTGAATACTACTTGCGCATCGGCGTTCGAGGCACGGCCTCGCCAGGCATTCGCCACCCGGATCTCGGCTTCCGGGTCGTACGGCAGCCGGCCGGAATGACGCACTTCGAGACGCAGCCCCGCCGAATCGCCGTTGCTCCCGTTCCGGGCGGGGTTTACGTGAGTTGGCAACTGCTGCCTGGGGAGGCGATGAACTCTGGCTTTCACGTTTACAGATCGACTCGGCGGGACGTCGCAGGGGACCGAATCACGACGGCGCCTGTCGCAACTACGACGGACTTCGTTGATGCCAAGCCGCCGGCGAAAGGTCGCGTATATTACCGTGTGCGGGCGGTGGCTGACGCAGGAAAGGAAGGTCCTCCTTCGGAGTGGACGGCAATCGAACTACCGGTAACGACGCCCACAGGTCTCGTCGCGAAGTTCCAGCCGACCGTTCAGGACGGAGGTGTTGTCCCTGTCTTTGGAGATCTGGATGGTGACGGCAAGCTCGACGCAGTGCTAAGGCTGAATCACGGCATCACAGAGATGTCACGCGATCCCGGCGTTCCGGTCGAACTCGAGGCCATGACCAGCTATGGCCGGAGCCTGTGGCGGCGTCCGCTGGTGTCCCATGACAAAGCGTTCGGGAGCGCCAACAATGTCCCGGTTGTGGTTTGGGATCTGGATGGCAATGGCAAGGCTGAGGTGATTGCGCGGCTGCAGGACGGAGACAAGGTCTATGTTGCTGTTCTCGATGGTATGACAGGGCGAGTGCTGCGCAAGGCGCCATGGGCCGACATGGTCTCCGATTTTGCCAAATCATCCACCCGAATCCACATGGCCATCGCTTACCTGAACGGCAAGACGCCGTCTGTCATCACGCAGACAGGGCTCTACGAGAACGAGGTCCTGGAGGCTTTCGATGTTGAGCTGAAGAAGCTGTGGCGTTTTGAGAGCCTTGGCGATACAAACGGCAGCGGTTCACATCACATCGATATTGCAGATGTCGATGGTGACGGCCGCGATGAAGTGTTCGACGGCACTACCGTGCTGAACGGCGATGGCACTATGCGCTGGTCCATTTACCGCGAGCACCCGGACATCGTGGCCGTGAAGCACATCATTCCGGGCCGAAAAGGACGGCAGGTGTTCTACGCGGTAGAGAGCAGTGTACACGCCGGGGCCTACGTCGTGGACGCCGCCACAGGGAAGATCATCTGGAAATCGAACCGTGAGGATGATGCTCGATGGAGTCACGCACACACCGGGTGGGCTGCCGACATCCTTGCCAGTTCCCCTGGCCTCGAGATGTACACGAACCGTGACGGCCATCTTATAAAGGACACGGTGCTGCTGTCAGCGGAAGGCAAGGTATTGATGGAGGGATTTCCTTCAGGCTGGAAGCCGCTCAACTGGACCGGCGGGGAGGTTCGCGACCTGATATCTGGCGATGGCAAGCGCCTGGTTCGCTTTACCGGCAAGGGAATGGAGCCGATCACCGGGACTCCCAACGAGGGCGCTAAAGGTAGCTTCCTGATGTCGGCAGATCTGGCCGGCGACTACCGCGACGAAGTGGTCTGCATCGGTCCGGATGAGGGCGGAAAGCTATCGATCATGGTGTATACCAATACGACGCCCGCAACACGGCGGGCTGTGACCAGAACAGCCGACCGCGAATATTCGCTATGGCTGGCTCGCAACATCGGTGCAGGGTACGCCTCTTACTTTGAATGGCAGGAATAGCCGTTCACACGGAGGCGACCGACGCCGCAGGTACTACCTGCGCAGGAAGCAGGAAGAAGAACGTTGAGCCTTTGCCGGGCTCTGATTCAACCCACATGCGTCCTCCGGCACGCTGGACGATACGCCGGCATGTCGCGAGACCGATCCCTGTACCGTCCACGTCCTTGCCGTGGAGTCGCTTGAACAGCCCAAATACCTGTTCCAGCTGATCGCGAGGGATGCCCTGCCCGTTGTCCCGCACCGAGAATACGACCGAACCCTGCTCCCTGGTCGCTGTGACGTGGATCTGCGGCGGACGGCCCGGGCGATGGTATTTGATCGCATTTGCGATCAGGTTCTGCAGAAGCTGGCCGAGACGCACGTCCGAGAATACGACCGAAGGCAATGGATCGTGTGTTACCACCGCACTGGAATCGCGAATCGCGGATTGAAGGTTGTCCAGCACCGACCGAAGGACAGCATTGGCGTCGATTGGATGAAGATCCGTGTCATGTACTTGCCCTGCCAGGGAGTAATCGAGGAGGTCTGTAATCAGACGATCCATTCGGCGTACGCCATCGATCATGAAGCCGATCAAGCGATCTGCTTCGGCATCAAGCTTGCCCTCGTAGCGGCGCCGCAGCAGGCCCGCATAGCTGGCGATCATCCGCATGGGCTCTTTCATGTCATGCGAGGCGACGTAAGCAAACTGCTGCAACTCTTCGTTCGAGCGCTGCAGCTCCTCGGTTCGGGCGGCGACACGGCGCTCCAGATCGGCGTTGAGTTCAAGAGCAATCCGGGCCTCACGCCGCGTGAGCCAGAAGATCCCGTAAACCAGAACCATGTTGATCAGCAGCACGGTCACGAACACGACGAGGGTGTTCATGAAGCTGCGGCTCTCATCACTCGCATTCTTGTAGAGGATGACGTTCTCTTCCCGTACAAGCGCCTGTGCGACACGCCTGATGGACCCCATGGCATCGTCGGTGCTGGGCTGAAGAACTTGAGCCTGAGCCGCCGCACTGTCCCCGGAGCGGCGCGCGACGATCATTCTGTCCAGTTCCTCGAATTTTTGCGGGACAGCGAGCTTCAGGACCTCAACCCAGCGTTTCTCGGCTCTGGCTTTCTCTATCCGGGAGAGATGCGTATTCGCCTGCCTGCGGGCAGTCTGAATCAGGCGAACATACTGCTCGTCCCCGCTCAGGATAAAGTCACGCCCGGCGAGTTCTGCGTCCTTCAGATTGGAAAGCAGTTTCTCGACTTCTTTAACGATGCCGTTCGATTGGGCTACCCGTTCGTTTGCATCAACCAGCCGTACCGCATTTCGGATCGCCATTATGCCAAGCGCTACTGGCACTACCGCAACCAGAAGAAAGCCCAACTGGACCCTGCGTGGCACGTCACAAAGCTCAGACGCGTTCTACGAGCAGAACCTTTTCCGCCTCGTCGATCTCGCGAAACTTCACTTCGATGATTTCAGACGGGGACGTTTGCACCATCCGCCCCACATATCTGGCTTCAATCGGCAGCTCACGATGGCCTCGATCGATCAGCACACAAAGCTGAACCCGTGCCGGGCGCCCGTGATCGAACAGTGCATCCAGCGCGGCGCGGATTGTACGGCCGGTATAGAGCACGTCGTCAAAGAGGATGATGTCTTTCCCTGTAACGCTGAAATCGATCTCCGTCGCGTTGAGAACAGGTTTTACACCGACCGTAGAGAGATCGTCACGGTACAGATTGATGTCGAGCACTCCTACGGGGATGTCGGTATTCTCCAGCTGCGCAATCTTCCCCGCAAGCCGCTGCGCCAGAGGAACGCCACGGCGCCGAATACCTATGAACGCAAGCTGACGAATGTCATTGCTCTTCTCGAGAATTTCATGGGCCAGTCTTACAAGCGTCCGGTCGATTTCCGAGGCGCTCATAAGCTGCCCTTTTTCACGAATCTGTGGCGACATGCGAAACTGCATTCAGCCTAGCACGCGGGTCACTCGCAAGCCCCCAGCAGCTGAGGGAT
>DASQEG010000398.1:0-8886 GCA_035633775.1 Bryobacteraceae bacterium | reverse complement strand
CGGATTTCGCGACGGCTGATCGCGGGGAGATCGGCTTGTACGCTGCCGCCCGAATACCATTTCCCTGCCTCGTACTCCTGATCCCATGCGAAGTAGACGCCCGGGTAGTCATCCCATGCCACGAGATAGAACAGGCCGGTTCCCGGATGAAATGACGGCGCATACCAGTTCGTTCCGCCCTGTACGCCCGGGTAAGTGAGCGAACCGCGAGCGCTCGGGCCGCTGCCCTTGATCTTCATTGGCCTGCCCTTTTCATCGAGACCTTTCGCCCATGTCTGCTTCACGAAAGGCTCGCCCAGCAGGAACTCGCCTGTGGTGCGATCCAGGACGTAGAAGAAGCCGTTGCGATTGCCCCAGAGCATCGCTTTGCGAGGCTTGCCTTTCCATTCGATGTCGGCCAGTACAGGAACCTGGACGGCATCGAAGTCCCATTCGTCATTGGGTGTGAACTGGAAGTACCACGCCAGTTTGCCCGTATCAGGGTTCAGGGCGACGACACAGTCAGTGTACAGGTTGTCACCCGGTCGAACATACGGGTTCCAGTCCGGTCCCGGATTACCGATTCCCCAGTAAGTGAGATTCAGATCGGGATCGTACGAGCCAGTCAGCCAGATGGAGCCGCCGCCGTACTTCCATGAATCTTTGCCCCAGGTCTCCACGCCCTTCTCGCCAGGCGACGGGACGGTGTTGAACTTCCAGACCTGTTTGCCGCTGCTGACTTCATAGGCGGCAAGGAAGCCTCGAATGCCCATCTCGCCGCCCGCAGGCCCCACGATTACTTTGTCGCCGACCACCAGAGGTGCAAGCGTCAGCGAGTACCCCGAGGCATAGTCAGCGATCTGTACATTCCACTTCACCCGTCCCGTGCTGGCATCCAGCGCGACCAGACGCGCGTCGAGCGTGGCCATGAACAACGTGTTGCCCTGAATTGCCAACCCACGATTCACCCGGCCGCAGCAGGGTGTGATCCCTGCCGGCAACACGTGGCGATATCGCCAGAATACCCGTCCGGTACGCGCATCAACCGCGACTGCATCGCCCGGAGGGTCGGTCAGGTACATCACTCCATCCACTACCAGCGGCGTAGCCTCGAGCTTCTCCAGCGACGTCCCCTGCCATACCCATTTCAGTTCGAGCTCTTTGATGTTGTCGGGCGCGATCTGAGAAAGGCCGCTGTGGTGAAGGCTTGCGTAGGTGCCGTTGTAGGTTAGCCAGTTCTGCGGTTCAGCATGTGCGTTGCGCAGGCGGTCCGGAGTAACCTGCGCGCCGGCAGCAACGGCAGCGAGCAGGGCAGCGCTGAGGAGACGTCTCACTTTGCACCTCGCAGGCCGATCATCCAGGCAAGGATGTCATTTACCTCGGCCTCACTGAGCCGTTTGGCATATGAGGGCATGGGCGACTCCCGCAGAATCCGGGCTTCCGCGACATCAGCGCGGTTTATAGAGATCAACTTTCCTTCGCGGTTGCGAAGCTGTATCGAGTGCGTGTCCTCATTCAGTCGCGTGCCTTCCAGCACCCCGCCCGATGACAACCGGACCGACACACGCCAGTGCTGCGGTGCAACCGACGCGCCGGGCTCCAGTAACGCCGACCGGAGGGCCGGGACGGACTGCCCGGCTGTGGCCGCACGCAGGTCTGGTCCGATGAACCCGCCGTCCGCGCCGACGGTATGGCACTGCTTACACCCGGCAGTCTCGAACAGGCGAGCTCCATTCTGTGCATCGCCTTTGACTTGCGCTGCACCCGAGCGGACGCTCAGGGCGCGAAGATACGTGACAAGTTGCCACGTACGCTGCCCATCCAGCTGGAACGCAGGCATGGCTGAGCCCGGAACACCTTTAGTGATGGTTAGAAAAAGCGCCTCGTCTGAGGCACCATGCCGAAACTCGCCTGTGCTGAGATTGGGACCCGCTCCTGTACCGGCCCCGTCAATGCCATGACAACCCGCGCACTGAGATCGGTACAACTTCGCGCCCGCCGCTTCATGCACGGGGCCGGTGGCTGGATTAACGTTTGTGGAACTGCCGTGCTGAAAACCCGCTGCAAGGGTTGCGCAAGCGGCTGCGAGGATCAAGAGCTTCGCCCGGTTTCGCATACACCGGTGCGATTATATGCGATGAAGGACGCAGCGCAGAGGTGACCCGAAGCCCTCGCCTCCCAGGCAAGCTTCGGGTCCGGGGAACTAGGACCTGCGACGGACGGACACTCCACCATTGGTCGTGACGGCGCGGACCAGGGGACCGCCCGAACCCAGAGTGACGGAGAGCTCGCGATCGAGGCGCGCGCCCTGCAAGGATACCGGGTAATCCACAGAAATCCGTCCGTTGACGGTGCGGGTCTCCAGACGGGCGGAGTAGTTGTCCGGTACGGACAGCGAGACGCCGCCGTTCGTTGCTGCGACGTCGAGTTCAGTTCCGTCCCACCGGCTCCCGCTGAGCTCTACGCTCAGGCCTCCGTTCACCGTCCTTCCGCGTACCGTGCCAGCCAGGCGCTTCAGCGATACACCTCCGTTCACAGCGTCGAACTCGACCGTCCCGCGCACATCGCTGATTGCGATCCCGCCATTATGCGCCTTGAGCACCAGGTCCGTCGTTCGCGGGACGAACACCTCGTAACTTACCGCCCAGCCGCGGTCCCGCCCGAAATCTGGAGCGTCGGCGCGAAGGTTGCTGCTCTGCTGGATATGGATCTGGCCGGCCATTGCACGGGCCTCAGCTTCGGCAGGTGCCCAAACGTCAACCTTGGCGCGAATGAACGTTTCTGCCCGATCCCAGCCTCTGATGCTGACGCCGCCATTGATCCGCCCGTCGACACTGAGCCGCGACACGCTTCCAATGCGGTACTCGCGGATCTCACAGAAGCGCTGCTGACGATCGTTGCCGGAACGGCGGTTGCCGTCACAGTTCAGCTTTGGCTGCATGTCGCTGTCCTGTGCCAGTACCGGAAGCACCAGCATGAGAGACAGCGTCGGAATCAGACTGCGTGAGTTCATGCCGGGAATACGGATGCCGGACGCCGAGGTTACGCACAAACTTTGGACTTTGTAGCCGTGAGACCATGCAGAATTGAAGCTTACGGTTCCTCATGCGAACGCAGGAGCGGCGTTGCTGTGCATGCTCTTCGTGCTTTCAGGATCGCTGTTCCTCGACCGTCCCGGACTGCACAGCGATGAGTTGCTGTTCGCCGGTGGTATCTACCCTCCTGCACCGCCCTACGGGTCGGCCCGAGTCTTCGGACGCGATTTCCCGCTGATGGTTATGAGCTACTGCGGCACTTTGAAGTCGTTGCTGTGGACACCGATCTTCGCCGCGTTCGGGGTGACGGCCGTCAGCGTCCGCTTCCCTGCTCTGCTGATCGGTGCGCTGTCGGTGTGGTGGTTCTACCGTCTGCTGCTTGCTACGCTCGGAACTCGGATCGCAGTTATTGGCTGCGCGCTGCTGGCGACGCATTCGACATATCTGTTCACGACGCGATGGGACTGGGGGCCGGTGGCTTTGCAGCATGCCCTTTTTACGGGCGGCTGCCTCGCTTTCGTTCATCATTGGCGAAGCAGGTCGCCCTGGTGGGCCGCGGCTGGCGGGTTTGCGTTTGGCCTCGGGTTGTGGGACAAGGCTCTCTTCGCATGGTCCATCGCAGCTGTTGTGCTGGCAGTGACGATCGCCTTCCCAAGGCAGCTCTGGCGTTCGCTTTCGATTGCCGGTATCGTGTTTGCAATCGCCGGCTTAGTCGCCGGAGCATATCCGCTGCTTCGCTACAACGTCCGGCACAACTGGGAAACGTTTCGCGGCAACACCGAAGCGAACACGGAATCCGTGGCCTACAAGTTTTCCGTCCTTCGCGCGACAGTAGACGCGTCGGTTGTTGGCGGTCCTGTGATTCGTCCACGGCACGAAGGTCCTGAACGATACCCGGCGTCATCAGCCGAACACGCGGTAGACCGGCTTGCAAAGCTCTTTCGATATAGCAGAGATAACCTGCATGGCTGGCTGTTGCTTGGATGTCTTCTGATGACGCCGCTGTGGTGGCGCACTCCTGCTCGTCGAGCCGTGCTCTTCACGCTATGCTTCTGCGCAGCACTATGGGCACAGATGGTGCCGCTGCAGTATGGAGGCAGCAGCAGCCATCACACGATACTCCTTTGGCCCGTAGCGCTGGTTGCTCCTGCTGCTGTGCTTGGTCATGTACCCGGTGCATCCTGGATAACGGCTGCGCTGTGCGTTCAGAGCCTCGGCGTGACAGCCGTGTGGTATTCGGAGCTTCTGCGTCTCGGTGGTGTCCCGGCGTGGACCGAAGCGATCGGACCTGCCGCTGCATCGCTGCGCGAACATCGCGGAAGGGTCTGCGTTCTCGACTGGGGGTTTTTCGACAACCTGCGTGCACTTGGCCAGGGGAGGTATACGATGTGCGTTCTCGAAGACCCAGTTCAGGCGGAAAGACAGCGCTACGTTCTCCACGGCATCGCTGATCCCTCAGCAATCTTCATCAGGCACACGGATGGGCATGAAATCGACCAGGGCCGGGCCGCACGAACACTGGACTTTGCACAACAGCACGGCTACGTACAAACAGAACGCAAATTGTTCGAGGATGCTAACGGAAGGGCAACCATCGAAACTTTCCGATTAACGAAGCTTCAGTAACTCGACTTACAAGCGAATCGTCTGCATGTGTGGGGAAAGGAGTTCTCACCATGATCCAAGATCGCCTGCTGATGTTCGGAGTTGCCGGCCTCGCTGCCGTTGCAACGGCTGGCTGGATGCGAAATCCCGTTCCGGCAACAGCCCACGCGCTGATGCCGCCTGTGATCCAGGAGGTGCAGGCGCCGATGGAGATATTGCAGGAACCTGCTCCCGTTTACGCAGTTCGCCGCGCGACCCCGATTCGCACACGGATGATGCAGGAGCGTTATCCCGTGCAAAACGTAAGTAGCACGCGTCGAGCGCCGGTCGCATATGACGACCGCGAGTACCGGCCTCAGCGCAGGGAACGTTCCAAGATGAAATCGGCTGCCATTATCGGCGGCGGTGCCGCGGCCGGAGCAGCTATCGGCGGCATGGCCGGCGGAGGCAAGGGTGCGGCCATTGGAGCAGTGGGCGGAGGCGCGGCTGGTCTGGTGTACGATCGCATGACCAGGGACAAGGACAGTCGCCAGGACGTCGCTTACCGCTCCTCGCGTGAGAGCAGATCGACAGGGAAGTCTGCGGCGATTGTTGGCGGCAGTGCCGCTGCAGGAGCTGCAGTCGGTGCAGCAGCAGGTGGCGGGAAAGGTGCCGCGATCGGTGCGCTGGGCGGAGGCGCCGCCGGCTACATCTACGACCGGATGACCCGCAACAAGTAACCAGTTCCGGCTCTGGGAAACAAGGCCCGCGGCGAAAGCTGTGGGCCTTGTTTGTTTACGCGCGCAGAATCCGTAGCACGTCCGCGCCGTAGCGGGCAAGCTTGCGCGGTCCGATTCCCTTCACCTCCGCGAGTTCTGCTTCGTCGCCCGGCCGCAATCTTGCGAGTTCGGACAATGTCGCGTCGAGCAGCACATAGTAAGCAGGCACGTGCTCCAGCTTCGCAGTAGCCTTGCGCCATTCACGGAGCCTCGCCAGCAGAGCTTCGTCCGGCTGCGTTGCCTCGCGGACAGTACGGGATGGCTGCTTAACTGGCTTCTCTGAGGTCCTGAACGTTACACCGCCGCACACGTCGCATGCGCCGCACGACGACCACTTCGGCACCTCACCGAAATACTCGCAGATCTGCCGGTGCCGGCATCTGTCCGACTCGGCGAACTGGCGAATCACGCGGTAGCGCGCCCATGCGTTCTGCCTCTCAGCCGCGTCGTTCATCTCATCGATGAAGTGTGCGATTAGCCCGGCATCGCGCTTCTGCCAGAACAGGTAGCAGGATGCCGGGTCGCCGTCGCGACCTGCACGGCCTGATTCCTGGTAGTACTGCTCGAGCGACTTCGGCAGCGACAAATGAACTACGGCGCGCACGTCCGGCTTGTTGATGCCTAGTCCGAACGCAAGTGTACCGACCATTACCCGCGTATCGCCCGCCATCCAGTCATCCTGATTCGCCTGGCGCTGGTCGGCATCCATCTGGCCGTGATAACTACCGGTCGGAATGCCTCGAGCGTTCAGAGTGCGTGCAACCTCTTCCACCCTGGCGATCGTTCCCGCGTACACGATGATGCTGCCCTCCGTGTGCTCCGCAATCGCGTCGGTGAGAGCCCGTATCTGCGCT
Source organism: Bryobacteraceae bacterium (assembly GCA_035633775.1). Taxonomy (GTDB): domain Bacteria; phylum Acidobacteriota; class Terriglobia; order Bryobacterales; family Bryobacteraceae; genus JAWXCM01. Next base: position 2,655 of record DASQEG010000398.1, on the reverse strand, counting down.
TTGGAATCGGTGAGCCGGACGGTGTATTGCAGATTTGGCCGATGGAAGCTGGCGATGTATCGATGTGGATCGCGCAGTCGGAGTTGGCGAAGAATGTCATGCCGTACCTGCTGCGTGGCACTCGCGGTAAATGCAGCTATGGGTTTGTCGGGGAAGATGTCGCGCAGGCGCCCAATCCGTCGATACTCCGGACGAAACTCGTGGCCCCATTCGCTGATGCAGTGCGCTTCGTCGACGGCAAAGAACGACAGCGGCAGGTCCACCAGCCACTGCGCCGTATCGTCGCGCATCAGGCGTTCGGGCGACAAGTAGATCAGGCGATAAGCGCCTTTCCGAGCTTTGCCGAGAATCCTCGATTGCTCCTGCCACGACAGCGAACTGTTCAGAAAGGCCGCGGGAATGCCTGCTGTCTGCAGGTGCGCGGCCTGGTCCTGCATAAGCGCAATCAAAGGCGAGATTACGACCGCTGTTCCGCCGTTGACCACGGCGGGAAGCTGATAGCAGAGGCTCTTGCCACCACCCGTCGGCATGACGGCCGCGAGATCATGGCCAGAAAGCAGGCTGCGTATGATGCGCTCCTGCATGGGACGGAAGCCAGGATAACCCCAGTGCCGTTCCAATGTCGCCAGCAGCGGATCGTCTACAGACATCGAAGTCCGAGCAGCAACTCGACCTGGTTCCGCGATGTCATCCAGCGGCGGCTAGCCCAGTAGGTGTACCGGACAGAGCAACATTCCTCACATACTTAGCTTACGCCTGACGTCACAGCTTTTCGGTGATCGTGATCGGCTCACGCAAACGGAAACTGAGCCGAGTTTCGGCTTTCACTTCGGCAGCCTCGCCACGAGTTGCCATGACGCCGCCTGCGCCTGCTGCACCGCCGATCCCAGCACCGATCGCGGCACCCTTTCCACCACCGGCGATGGCTCCAATGGCTGCCCCGATGCCCGCGGCGGCGCCAACTTTAGCCGCGTCTCTCTTTGTGTTCTTCTCGCCCTGCTTGGCAAAGCTTTCAGTCGTGAGCTTCACTCGCTGGCCATCAGAGGTGGTCAGCCGGACCAGTTCAAGTGCGAGGTGTGACACTCCGCGAACCCGGCCGCCCGCATCAGCCTCTGCAATGCGTCCTTCGATACGAGCGCCGCGTTCGGCGATGACGAAGCCGTCCACGACCAACGGCTGGTCGAGCGAAGCACGGAAGCTCTCGCCTGACTGGTTGCGGTCACTGCGCAGGTTTTCGTCCACGCGCACGCTCAGCAACGTGCCTGCTGGGATAGTGACCGTCTTCGGCTGCCGCGGCTCAGGCTTCTTCTCTTCGGCTGCTGTTCGGACTGCGTCAGGAGGGGGCAGCCGCTGGGGCTCGATAGGAATCATTGGTCCGGTGGGCTGTGCAGCAGGCGTTGAAGTTGCAGGAGCGGCCGGCTGCGCTGGTGCCGAGGCTGCAGGTGCCTGCGACGGCTGGGAGGGACGGCTGCTGGCCGCCGGAGCAGCGGCTGTCTGGCGAGATCTGGGCGGCACCACGGCACGTTCGCGCGGCGGCACTCGCTGGGGCTCCACGGGAGGTGTTGCCTCCGGCTGATTCATGGGCTCCGGCGGCGTCGCAGGTGGTGTCACTTCCGGTTCAGGAGCAGGTGTCTGCACCTGGGCCACCGGGGTTGGCTCGGGAGGCCGACTGCGCATTGTGAAGAACACCAGTCCGGCAGCGATGATCGCGCCAGCGACGAACATCAGGATCGGTTTCAAGCGGATTCCCCTCTCACCTAAGGAAACGCGGCCCGAACGTCAAGGGTTTCGCTACACCAGGCCGTTACGATCACCGCAGATGAACACCTCGATACCGAGCTCACGAAACGCGGCCGCTTTCGCAGCGAGCGCCGTATCCGCCGAGGTGGCATCCGGCGCATAGGCCACTTGTATGTGATTCGCCTTGTGCCTCGCCATCATCTGGTCACGGCTGACGCCGTAAGTAACCGCGTGCATGATCGGCCACTGCGATGTGGTGTTATCCCAGCGGCGCTGTGTTTCCTCGGCAGGAAGCTCCACTACGCCCGCACGGCCCATGTCTGCCTTAAGCCGCCCGTCTTCGACGAAGATGCGGCTCCAGACGATTTCACCCGGCTTGCTGATGCCCTTCAGTGTGCCGCCACCCGACGGGAAGTACATAAACGGCTGCCGTTCACTGGAAGCGCCCCGGTACCCTCCAATGAAATGCTGCGGTGGTGCGGCACCGGAGATCTCGAATACCCAGATGAACTGGCCCTGGTAGTCTTCGCCATAGCGAAGGTCATGGAGCGTGTTCTCCGGGTCGAAGCCCAGCTTGCGCCAGAGGCGGTAAGTGACCAGGCCATCAAGTCCGGCGCACTCGTCAACCTCATTGAAGTGCGGCAGCGCCTCACCGTCGAAGAGTATGCGGCCGTTGGCACGAACCGGCGGGCGATCTACGTTGTTCAGGAGTCCTTCCACCAGGTCGGACGCGGGCGCTAGATCTTTCAGCCCCTGCTGATATTGAATGCCGATCGTGTCGCAGCCGAACTCGTCGGCGATACGTACGGCTGAGATGTACATCCTGCACTGATCGAGCAATTGAGCCTCAGTAAGTTCAGACTCGTGATCGCTCCCGGTGCGCAGGTTCATTCCCCTGGCACGCAGCCACGCGAG
>DASQEG010000397.1:0-11044 GCA_035633775.1 Bryobacteraceae bacterium | reverse complement strand
CCAGAGCAAGCCAGAGGACCACCAGCACGAACAGCAGAAAGGTAAGGTCCGACAGATTTAATTCCATGGTGTAGGCTTCAAACTAGTATCCGCTAACGCCAGTACCAAGGCAAGTAGGATTTACTTAGCTACGGAAGCATTTCTTTCCTGGTACTTATGCTGGGCGACGAGGTTTTCAACGATTCGCAAGCCGCACTGCTCTTTGAGGCTCAGCAGCGACTCGGGATGAAACTGCACGGCTTCTATGGGAAGAGTTCTGTGCCGGAGACCCATGATGACGCCGTCCTCGGATTCCGCAGTGATCTCCAGTTCCGGAGGAAGCGTCTCGCGAATCGCGTAGAGCGAGTGATAACGGCCTACGTGTACGCTTTCAGGCAGACCCGCAAAGACACCCACTCCGCTGTGGTGTACAACGGACGGCTTGCCATGGACCGGATAGGGCAGCACGCCCAGCTGACCGCCAAAAGCTTCTACGACGCCCTGCAATCCAAGGCAGACGCCAAATAGCGGTATACGTCGTTCCGCTGCATGAAGGACGAGAGCGGCGACCCCGAAGTCCGACGGCCGACCGGGTCCGGGAGATACCAGGATCACGTCAGGTGCAAGCTGATCGATAAGCTCCAAGGGAAAGCCGGCTCGGTATGTGACAACCTCAGCACCTGTCTGGCGCGCATAGTTCGACAAAGTATGGATAAAACAGTCTTCGTTATCAACCAGCAGCAGTCGAATCGATCCCGACTTTCTGCCCGGTTGAACTTCAGGAGCCGCGCTCGGCGGACCCTCCAACGCACGGAAGAAGCTCGTAGCCTTCAGGCGCGTTTCCTGCTCCTCCAGCTCCGGGACGCTGTCATACAGCAACGTCGCGCCTGCCGGGTACTCAGCCAGGCCGTCGCGCAGGTGCACCGTACGGATCAGGATGCCCGTGTTGATGTCGCCATTAAGCGCGAGCATTCCGACTGCACCGCCGTACCAGCCGCGTGCCGTCTTCTCAATTTGTTCGATGGCTTGCGCGGCCGCCTTCTTGGGAGCGCCAATTACGGTCACAGCCCACATGTTCGCCAGGAATGCGTCCAGCGAATCAAAGCCGGGTTCGAGAGTGCCCTCGACATGATCCACCGTGTGGAAAAGGCCGGCATAGGCCTCAATCAGGCGACGCCCGATGACCTTTACTGACCCGGGAACGCAAACGCGCGACTTATCGTTGCGGTCTACGTCCGTGCACATGGTCAGTTCTGACTCTTCTTTGTCGGAGTTCAACAGTGCGCGTATGTTTGCGGCGTCCTGAATCGGGTCACCGCTTCGACGAGCCGTGCCTGAGATTGGACAAGTCTCGACGCGCGTGCCTTCAACGCGGACAAACATCTCCGGCGACGCACCGATGAGCTGCTGATCTCCAAGTTGCAGGAAGAACTCGTAGGGGCTGGGGCTGGCGTTCTGGACCTGGTCGAACAGGTCGGATGGCGAACCCTCGAACGGCGAGGAAAACGTCTGCCGTAGCACGACCTCGTAGTAAGCGCCCTCCCGCATGCCCTCACGGACTGTCTCTACGTTGGCCATGTACTCGGCTGGCTGATGATCGGAGACGATGCCCGGAGCGCGAGGCTCGCCGACCCTGTATTCAACCGTAACGCCGGCGCGCGAAAGGCCTTCTGTACTCAAATCAGCGAACGAGAAGTCGTACTCAAAACGCTCGATCCGCTCCTTGCGACGGTCCATGTACCAAACGTCATCGCACAGGTAAAGGTGCAGATCGCGTCCGTTGGTCCGGGGCAGGCGCAACTCTATCGGGTCGAACTGAAATAGCAGGTCGTACCCGAAGGCACCAAAGAGAGCGAGCCGATTGTCGCGCTCGTTACGGAACTCCTCAACGAGCTCACGGAGGATTGAAAATGCGGAAGGTTGCTTGCTGCGCTCTTCCTCCGAAAACAAGGTCGGAAGCGGCTTTAGACGAGCAATGATGTGATCGCCTTCTGTATGGAACTCATCCCAATGCGGATGCTGTTCGAGAATCGGGCGAAGCATCCGGTTCAGCACGACACCGCGATCATTCAACGCGCTGAAGCGCATCTCGCGGCCGAAGCCGACAATCTCAAGTGGCGGGCGGACGGCAGCGATGTCCCAGCGCGAGTACCGTCCCGGGTACTCATAACCGGAGGAAAGATAGATGCCGCGATGCTGGTCGAGCTCGCGCAGGAGGTCATGCAGACCCCGCTCGAACGGCAATGCGGATGCCGTTCGAACGACACGAATGCCGCTGCGTGTCGAGTACTTCAATTGGGACATAAGGGAGGGACTAAGACCAACGTAGCACGCAGGTTGCGCGGGCGCGTTCCGGCGATTAGTGCTCGACGGTGCCCGACACGATAACTGCGAGAGGTAATTCGCCGATTTTGTGCTGCAACACGTAGTCGTGTTCGCCTTCTTTGGCTACGCCCGCCTTGAACTTGGCTTCGTCTGCCTTCCATGCGCTGAGCACAAGCGGATGCGGCGTTCCTGACCCCTTGCGGCTCATGTCCATCAGCGCCTCAAATGCCGGTGCTGCGTTGACGTCCTTGTCAACCGACACAGGAGAAAGTACGAGGAAGTCCCGCTGTTCCGAGACACCCTGATGGTTGCCGTCCGGGGGGAAAAAGCTGAGCCGCAGAGTGTAAAGCCCAGGTTTCACTGTCTGACCCCGGCGATCCTTACCGGCTTCCGGAAATCGGGCCACACCTATGAGTGATCCATGAGGCACATGCGTCAGCGAAACGTTGCTTTCTGAGGTGGCCTCGCCTTTGGGTGCCGTTTGCCGGAACCACACCTCCATTACATTCTTCGCGCCGTCTTTAACGCGCACGCCATCTTTCTGCAGCACGCCCGCGAGCCCGGCTTCAACGTCAGTGGGAGGAGCTCCGGCGGGTTCCGATTCAACACCGAACGCCAGCACGGCAGCCGCGACAAGACTCAGAGCAAGTTTTCTCATCTGATGTATGTGATTCCGCCAATCGGAGCCGGTTCCGGCAATTTTGGATGCGCCAACAACCCTCTCCAGATTCAAGTATGCGCTACGGCCCGCACATGCTACCGTGACACGGAACCATGTACGATGAGCGGTCGACCGAACGCACCCTGCCGGGCGGCCATGCGGACCCACAGGAGCTGCCGCCTGGGCCGAATGGGCGAGCGCTCTGCCGCTGGTGCCAGCTCGAGGTTCCTCCCCGCCGCCGCACATTCTGTTCGGAGTACTGCGTGGACCAGTGGCGTCTCCGTACGGACCCAGCGTACCTCCGGGATCGCACGTTCGAAAGGGACGGCGGCGTTTGTGCATCATGCGGTATCGACACAGTTCAGGCCTTCAACGAGCTGCGCCGCAAACGTGGCACGGCAAGGCTCCGCATGCTCCGCGAATGGGGTTTGAAAACGCTGAACAGGCGAACGCTGTGGGACGCCGACCATATCGTTCCTGTGGTGGAGGGCGGCGGTGCCTGCGATTTGTCCAACATTCGTACGCTCTGCCTCAAGTGCCATCGCCAGGCCACCTCCGCACTCCGAGACCGGCGCTCGGCAGTTCGATAGACGTTACATTAGTGCAATGCGCACCTTGATGCACATCACGAGCGTGCTGGTACTTGCCGCGTCCACGCTCGCGGCTCAAACCGCTAGTGCTCCTGCGAAAAGGCCGGCACCGGCGAAGTCCGCCGCTGCCACCGCGACTTCAGAGCTAATCGACGTCAACACCGCAAGCGCTGAGCAGCTCGCCTCTGTGCCCGGGATCGGTGAGGCCTACGCGAAGAAGATCATCGCGGGCCGGCCTTACAAGGCCAAGAACGAGCTCCTGCAGAAGAAGGTCCTGCCCGCAGGCGTTTACCAAAAGGCAAAGGACCGGATCGTCGCTCACCGGAAAGGTTGAACAAGTGGGCTGGAGCTCACGTCTGTTAGGTTGAAAGACAATGGCTGAAGCTAACCTCTCTAAGCCAGCGCTGCCGGGCGGCAACGGCATCGTTGCGGTATTTCTCGGATGGGTGCTCCCCGGAGCGGGACACTTCGTCCTCCGCCGCCCTCTTCGCGGGGTGCTGATCCTGGGTGCCACGCTAATTATGTTCCTGGTTGGGCTGCTGATGCGCGGAGCCTTCTTTCAGCCGCTCCGTGGTGACGCGCTGACAACGCTTATCTACTGCGGTGGATTTGCGACGCATGTTGCTTCGGGAGCACTGTACTTCCTGGCAACTGCACTTGGGTACAACCAGCCTGATGTGGCCGGGCACACGGTGGATTACGGAACGAAGTTTCTCGTAGGCGCCGGTCTGCTGAACATACTCGCGATGGTGGATGCATGGGAGATCGCCACAGGGAAGAGGAGCTGAGCATGCCGAAGATGTCTCTTACCCACCTCGAAACCGCCGTTCTATTCGCACTGCTCACTTCAGTTGTGCTCGGCATTGTTACCAAGAAGACGGACCGCGAGCGGATCCGCTACGGACTCCAAACCTTCGGATACTTCATGCTCGCGCTGTTCGGGCTGGGATGGCTGATGTACTTCGGTCATCGCTAGGGTTCCTGTAAGATTTGTCTATGTTCCGAAGAACCCTGATTGCCCTCGCGGCAGCCGGTCTCTCCGTGCGCGCGCAAACAGCTGGAGCCGCTGCGGCGGACGCTCGCAAAGCTCTCGACAGCTTTATCTCTGCCGTGAAGGCGAATGACGTCAAGAGCCTCAGCCGCCTGATGGCTGACGACCTGATCTACACGCATTCCACGGGTCTCGTCGAGAGCAAGCAAGAGTACCTGGACAAGCTCAAGTCGGGTGATCAAAAGTACGCCGGCATTGAGCTGATCAATCCCAAGATCCGCGCCTACGGCAATACAGCTGTGATCAACACACAAGCCAGAATGACCGGGAGCACGAAAGGTGTCCCTTTCGATAACACATTGTTCCTGGTTCATGTTTGGGTGAAGCAGGGCCCGGAATGGCAACTGGTGGCGCATCAGACCACAAGAAAGCAGTGACGCCGTAACACCCCGTCGGGTCCATGCGTTATCCCGAGACCGTCGAGTATCTGTACGCCCTTGGCAACGAGATCAAAACCGTCAAATTCGGACTGACCGGAATTCGTACGGTGCTCGCGGAGCTCGGTGATCCCCAGGGCGCCTTTCCCTCGGTCCACGCCGCAGGGACAAACGGAAAGGGCTCCACGTGCGCCATGATCGAATCCGGGCTTCGGGCAGCTGGCAGGCGTACAGGCCTTTACACGTCACCCCACCTGATGGAGCCGACAGAGCGCATTCGCATCTCCGGCGAGAAGGTCAGCGCTCAGGAGTTCGCCGATGCGTTCGCCCGTGTGCACGAAGCCAACGACCGGCTTCTCGCCTCCGGAGAACTCGAGCACCACACAACGTATTTCGAAACCGTTACCGCGATGGCTTTTTTGCTGTTTTGCGAACGCGGCGTGGAAACTGCGGTTGTGGAGACGGGGCTGGGCGGCAGGCTCGATGCAACGAACGTGCTGTCTCCCCGACTCTGTGTAATCACCCCGATCGACTTCGATCACGAAGCGTGGCTCGGTAACTCCATCGAACAGATCGCGGGTGAGAAGGCGGGCATACTGAAGCCCCGCGTACCCGCGGTAATCGCTCACCAGCGTCCGGAAGCGGCGGATGTGATCCGCGCACGGGCCAGGGAGCTCGATTGCAGTCTCATCGATGCGGATGGTCGTGGAGCAGCCGATGTCAGTCTCGGGCCGAGTGGGAGCGCCTTCCGGTACGGGCCTCTTCAGGTTCTTTGTCCGCTGCCCGGAGCTCATCAGATCGGCAACACAATTACAGCAATCGAAGCGTTACGGGCACTCGGGATTTCCGACGATGCCATTGAAGCGGGTGTCGCGCGCACCGAGTGGCCGGCCCGCTTGCAGCGCATCAGTACAGCCCCCGATATTCTGCTCGACGGCGCTCACAACCCTGCTGGAGCAAGGGCCCTGGCAGAATACCTGCAAACGTTTTTCGTCGGGCGCCAGCCTGTGTGGCTGGTGTATGGCGCAATGCGCGACAAGTCGGTTGAAGAGATCACGGAGATCCTGTTTCCGCTGGCGGATCACGTGATTGTGACGGCCCCTGATTCACCTCGTGCTGTGACGCCAGAAGCCCTGGCATCCACCTCTGAGCACCCGTCCATTGTCACGAGTTCGAACACGCGGCAAGCTCTTGAGCTGGCGCGAAAGGCTCCGGCAGACGTCGTCGTGGTCATCACAGGATCTCTTTATCTGGCCGGTGAAGTACTCGCGCTCCTACAATAAGGTCTTACGTGTCCTTCGGCTATCTCTGGTCGGTTCTCGTTAAAGCTCCGTTGATCGCAGTGGCGACCGTGCTTTACGGCTCTGTGAGCCTGCTCTTCTCCTTCTTTGACAGAACCGGACGGAGGCAGATGGATGTTGCGAGAGCGTGGGCCCGCGTGTTGCTCCGCATCGGCGGTGTCGAGGTAGTAGTCGAAGGCCTCGAGAAGATCACGCCTGAGCTCGGGTATGTGTTCATTTCCAATCACGCGAGTTATATGGACACTCCGGTGGTGCTGGCTCACATTCCGGCGCAGTTTCGTTTTCTTGCCAAAGAAGACCTGTTCCGCATTCCGTTCCTCGGAACGCACCTGAAACGCGGCGGCCACTTTCCCGTGCCTAAAGACAACCCCCGCGAGGCGCTGAAGACACTCGCCGAGGCGGGCCGTGCGATTCGTGAGCACAATGTGAGCGTCCTGATTTTCCCTGAGGGTGGGCGCTCGCTTGACGGGTTGCAGCCGTTCAAGGAAGGTGCAGCCATGCTCGGCATCAAAGCAGGTGTGCCAATTGTTCCCATCGGCCTTCATGGCACGCTTGAGGTGCTGCCGATGCACTCGGCTCACCTGAAGAGCGGACGTGTGGTGCTGCGGATTGGTGACCCGATTGGCACCGAAGGCTACCGCCCGTCGGATCGCGAGCGGCTCACGAATGAGCTGCGTGAACGAGTAGCGACCCTTCTCGAGGGCTCAACCACGTTATTCTGAGTTGCATGAAGAAGTTCCTCCTCGGGATCCTCGTAGGAGTGGTGCTGGCCGCGCTCACAGCCGTAGTGTTGGTGCTGTCCGCGGTTCGGCTCGGCGACTCGAAAGCTGCTGTCGCTTCCGGCACGACGCTGGTGCTGCCGCTGGCGGGCGGGCTGCCCGAGAAGCCTCCCGTGAGCCTGCCAATACCATTCATCGGCGGACCCGCGCCGCTGACCGTTCATGATATCTGGTCCACTCTCTCTCGAGCGGCGACAGACCAACGCATAAAGGCCCTGGTCATCGAACTCGGCAGGCTCGACGCCGGCTGGGCTAAAGTCGACGAACTCCGGCAGAATATTGCCAACTTCCGCAAGTCTGGTAAGCCGGTCTACGTCTTCCTAAAAGCTCCGCGGACGCGCGAATACTACCTCGCCACCGCTGGCGATCGCATCTTTTGTGCGCCCGAGGATATTTTCGACGTAAAGGGCATCCGGGCGGAGCTCCTGTACTGGAAGAACACACTCGACAAGATCGGCGTGCGCGTGCACGTGCAGTACGCAGGACGGTACAAGGACGCGGGCGACACATACACGCAGACATCCATGGCGCCGTCGACGCGCGAGTCTCTCGGTCTGGTGCTGGACGGGCTGTATACGCGCCTTGTCTCGGCCGTCGCCGAAGGCCGCAAGCAGTCGCCGCAGACCATCCAGGCATGGCTTGACGACGGTCCTTACACCGCGCAGCAGGCGGCGAACAAGGGCCTCGTAGACGCACTGCGATTCGAAGATCAGGTCTATGGCGATCTCGAGAAGAAGCTCGCCTCAGGCACGTTGAAGAAGATGTCGGTTCGGGACTATATGCGCGCAATCGGGCCCGAGCGGGACGGCAACAAGCGCGTTGCTCTGGTCGTGGGCGAAGGCGCGATTCTGCGGGGCTCGGGCAGTGACGCAATGGGAACCGATGAAGGATTCACTTCCGGTGCCTTCATCCGCATGCTGCGCCGCGTGCGCGAGGATGCGGCGATACAGGGAGTGATACTGCGCGTCGACTCGCCAGGCGGGGATGCTTTCGCTTCCGACGAGATCCTCCGCGAGGTTAAGCTGCTGCGCGACCGCAAGCCGACGGTGATCTCCATGTCCGACTACGCTGCATCAGGCGGTTACTACGTCGCGATGACCGGCGATCCTGTGGTTGCGTACCCGAGCACGATCACCGGTTCCATCGGCGTTTTGTTCACAATGGTGGACATCAAGGGTCTGTACGACAAGCTCGGCATCAACCGGGAGGTGCTGACGCGCGGCCGCAATGCCGACATTGATAGCCTCTACGGTCCACCTTCAGAGGAAGCACGGGCCAAGATCCAGTCCGGCATCGACGAGTTCTATCGCGACTTCGTCGGCAAAGTTGCGGCGGGCCGCAAGCGCCCCTACGAAGCCGTTGCGCCGCTCGCGGAAGGCCGGGTATGGCTCGGCCAGCACGCGCGCGAACGGGGTCTTGTCGACGAGCTCGGCGGTCTCGACAAGGCGGTTGAGATCCTGCGCAAGAAAGCTGGGTTCGCAGGTGGAGACAAGCTCCAGATCGTCACCTATCCACCCAAGCGAACGGTGTGGGAGCAACTGATGAAAGCGGGCGAGGCACCTTCCGTGGAGGCGAGGATTGCTCGCTTGCTCGGCATTGATCCGCGCGCCTTCGAGCACCAGGGATACCTGCGTATGGCTCCGTACCGGCTGGCTCTCGATTAACTCGATTGGGGCGGCGGCAAGCAGCGCATCTTCCGTGAGCCAACTCACGTATGATCTCGCGCGTTCCTCTTCGGACGGGGTGAAGCAGCAGACATGCGGTCTTCACCCCGGCATTACGATCGGAGGAAGTCTTGCACTCATTTGCACGTCTCTGTGGCACCGCAACGCTTGCCACATTAACTGCGTTCAACGCTCTGGCAGACCAGAAAACCCTCACGGAGTACTCGTCAGGAGACAGTCCGGCGAATCGCGTGCGCCTCTACCAGAAAGGCGCCCTGCAGCGCACGGACGTGAATGATCGCCACGCCGTGATCACGCGGCCGGAAGCGATGATCATGCTCGATCTCGAGAAGAAGACGTTCATGAAGACGGCCTCCTCCGGATCGGGCACCGCAACCCCTGTTAGCGCCTCCCGTCCGGCTGCACCGACGGCCGACGTTGAAACTCGTAAAGGCGGCATCGTGAAGACGCGGGTTGCGATTGAGGACACCGGCGAAAGGAAGCAGGTGTTCGGCTACGAGGCCCGCCGACTCAAGATGCGCACGGAGATGCTGGCCGGTCCGGACACCTGTCACCCGGGAGACATGCGCATGGAGACCGATGGCTGGTACATCGACCTTAAGGAAAAGCACGAGCCCCGGGCCAACGGCGGCCAGGCTGCATCCGCGGGTACAGGCGGGGGTTGCAAAGACGAATACCAGTCAGAGTACTCCGGCTCGGGGAAGACTGGCTTTCCAGTTGAGTACCACAGCAGGACATGGCAGAACGGACAGGGTCCGCACATCACTTCCATGAAGGTCATCGAGCTCTCGCAGGAGGAGTTGAACGCTTCGTTATTCGACATCCCGGAAGGGTTCACGGATGGAACGGCGGTGCAGACAGCAGTGAAGACTCCTGCTGCCCTCGCCGCAACGCCCCAGGGTGCCCCTGCAGCTGGAGGCATTCTCGTCGGCGTAGCACCGGTTCGGAACGCGACAGGAGACGCCCCTGCACGATTGGCAGCTCACCTGTCAGCCGAGTCGGTGACCAGCATCCCGCTGACCGATGCTTCACTTGACACGGCTCGGAAGGCGGGCGTTGCTTACGTGGTGAACGCCGAACAGGCAGCTGCGGAAGGAAAGAAGCGCGGCGGAATGTTCAGCAAGCTGTCGCAGGCAGTGAACGGCAAGGAAGTCGAGCTGAGATATACGCTGGTGGCGGTGAGTGATGGCCGCGAGCTGTTGCGGTCCTCGGCAGTATCCAGAGCTGGCGGTTCCGGATTCGGCGCCGCACTCGGAATCGCTTCGGCAGCTGTGCCGGCGGCCGGTACGGGCCGCGCGGGACTTGTGGCGCAGACGGTCGTCAACACGGCCGCTGCCGGAGTCAACAACGCATCGCTGTCAAATCTGCCGGTTTCCGGTCTGCTGGGCAACCACAGCCATGCTGCTTACTCAGGCATGATGGATCCGAACCTCCATTCGCTCGCCTACATGAGCAGGTACTCTGCTTCCATGGCTGCCGCGCAGGCAGCGGGTATGGCTGCGAATGCTGCAATGTCCAGCGCTGCCGGCCCCAACCTGCCTGCTGTTGACGAGGGCCAGGAAGGAACCCTTGACAACGCAATGCGGCAAGCTGCACGGGCCGTGCGCAAGACCCTGAACCGCTAGAGCGGGCGCGGGAGTCCGCTTCAGTCAGAATATCTCCGATGAGCACGAACGTCACGGCATGCTGACCGGCGTTCACCAAAAACAGGCGCAGGGATCGAGCTTCGAACAGGTACGCGACGCCCATCCCTGCTGCCACCCACGCAACCCCCGCTAGTGCACCTGCGGTCACGCCTCGTAGTACGTCAGGCGGCACCGCGAGGAAAGCCGCAAGGTTGAACGCGATCACATTGATGGGGCTTTCCGTGCCCGGCTCGGCGAGTGAGCAGCCTCTGAGACTCGCCCGATTATCCTTAGAAGAGATGCTTTTGCGGACTGCGTTCGTGGTGTGCCTGCTGGGCGCAGGTAGTCTTTTCATTCAATTACTTGCTCAGAGCGGCCCGGAAACGGCCCTCGGGGGTAGCAAACGATTCCGGAGGAGCGTAGTCGTTTCCGGTCTCAGCGATCCGTGGGAAGTCACGTGGGGGCCCGACGGCAAGCTCTGGGTGACGGAACGCAGCGGAAAGCGCGTGACTCGTGTAGATCCGGGGACCGGAGAGCGAGCGGTGGCCGTGACGATTGCGGAGGTCTCGGCGCCCGGTGGCCAGGACGGCCTCCTCGGAATGGCCCTGCACCCCGATCTGTTACAAAACTCCGGCAAGGATTACGTGTACCTGGCGTACACGTACGTTGAC
>DASQEG010000396.1:0-3559 GCA_035633775.1 Bryobacteraceae bacterium | reverse complement strand
CTTCTCAAACTGCCAGCGCGGAATCTTTACGACAACGTAGTCCAGTGTGGGCTCAAAACACGCCGGCGTCAGGCGCGTGATATCGTTCCGGATCTCGTCGAGCCGGTAGCCGACGGCGAGCTTCGCCGCGATTTTCGCGATCGGGAACCCGGTGGCCTTAGAGGCCAGAGCCGAGGAACGCGACACGCGCGGGTTCATCTCAACCACCACCATGCGCCCGTCTTCGGGATTGATGGCGAACTGGACGTTCGACCCGCCAGTGTCAACGCCGATCTCGCGCAGGCAGCGGAGCGCGCCGTCGCGCATCATCTGATACTCGCGATCCGTGAGGGTCTGTGCGGGCGCTACGGTGATTGAGTCGCCCGTGTGCACACCCATGGGATCGAAGTTCTCAATGGAGCAGACGATGATCGCGTTGTCCGCAAGGTCACGCATCACCTCCAGCTCGAACTCTTTCCAGCCGAGAACGCTTTCCTCGATCAGGCACTCGTGGACAGGCGACAGATCGAGTCCACCAGCCAGAATCTCTTCGAGTTCTTCGCGATTGTAAGCAATTCCGCCGCCCGAGCCGCCCATGGTGAAGCTCGGCCTCAGGATCACGGGATACCCATTCTTCGCTGCAAACTCGACGCCGCCCTCGACTGAGTTGACGAGTTGCGAATGCGTCATCTCGAGCCCGATCTTCCGCATCGCATCTTTGAACAGCAGGCGATCTTCGGCTTTCTTGATGGCGTCGATCTTGGCCCCAATCAGTTCGACGCCATAGCGGTCGAGAACTCCCGCCTCCGCCAGTTCCACTGAAAGGTTCAGCCCTGTCTGTCCGCCTACGGTCGACAGGATGGCGTCGGGACGCTCCTTGCGAATCACCTCTTCGGCGAACCTAAGGCTCAGAGGCTCAACGTAGGTCTTGTCCGCGAGTTCCGGGTCCGTCATGATGGTGGCCGGATTCGAGTTCATCAGGATGACCTCGTACCCGTCACTCTTCAGGGCCTTGCATGCCTGAGTACCTGAGTAGTCGAACTCGCACGCCTGGCCGATGACGATGGGCCCCGATCCAATGATCAGGATGCGATGAAGATCGTTCCGTCGAGGCATCGTTACTGTCCTTTCTCGCTCTTCATAAGAGCCGTGAACTCGTCGAAGAGGTAATAGGAGTCGTGCGGACCGGGCGCGGCCTCCGGGTGGTACTGAACGCAGAATACAGGGTATCGGCGGTGACGGAAGCCCTCAAGTGTGCTGTCGTTCAGATTGATGTGCGTCAGTTCCACATCGCTCTCGTTGAGCGAATCGGGATCCACTGCGAAGCCGTGATTGTGCGACGTAATCTCGACCTTGTTGGTCACTTTGTTCAGCACCGGGTGGTTTGCGCCGCGGTGTCCGAACTTGAGCTTGAAAGTATTGCCTCCCAGTGCCCTGCCGAGAACCTGATGACCGAGGCAAATGCCGAAGATAGGCGCTTTGCCGACGAGCTTGCGAACCTGGGCGGTCTGGAACTCGAGCGGCTCCGGATCGCCGGGCCCATTCGAGAGGAAGATCCCGTCGGGCTTGAGTGCGAGGACATCTTCCGCGGGTGTGGTCGCGGGCACCACAGTTACATGTGTCCCTGCCTGAACCAGCATGCGCAGGATGTTGCGCTTGATGCCGAAGTCGTATGCAACCACATGAAGCGGCGAGCCTTCGTTTTCGACAACCTTATCTGAGGCCGAGACAGGCTCGACACCCAGGGTCCACTCGTAACCTTTAGCTGTGGTCACGCGTGACGCGAGATCCAGCCCGACCATTGATGGCGCCGAACGGGCCTTCTCGACCAGTGTCGCGGGATCGGCATCGACGGTGGACAGCGCGCCGCGCATGACGCCGCCCGCCCGCAACCGCCGCACGAGGCTTCGAGTGTCGATCTCGCTGATAATGGGCACGCCATATCCGGCGAGAAACTCGTCAGCCTCCTGCTCGGAGCGCCAGTTGCTGGCCAGGGGCGAGAACTCGCGTACGACCAGCCCTTCGATGAACGGCTTTAACGCTTCACTGTCGCCGGTATTCGCGCCGTAGTTACCGATCTGTGGATACGTGAGAACTACGATCTGGCCAGCGTAGGACGGATCGGTGAAGATTTCCTGGTACCCGGTGATGCTGGTGTTGAAAACAACTTCACCGCAGGTGTCCGTGCGCGCACCAAAACTACGGCCCTTGAAGACGGTCCCGTCTTCGAGAGCGAGGGTCGCTGTGTCCAATAGTGGGGTTCCTCCGCGAGGGTTTCTCCAATTTTGGCACGACGAGTGCTAGGGTCTGCGACTTCTCCGTGCCCGCCAGATTATCAGGAGTACAGCGGCTACAGGCACAGCGGCTATCGCACCGACAGGCCCGAGGAGAAAACCCGCCGCAAGTACAAGGGGAATCGAGAGGAACGGGTTGACTCCTGACCGGGCGGCAGCGCGCGGGGACAGAACGAAGCCCTCCACGATCTGAATCGTCAGCCAGACGCCTCCGGTGGCCAGGAGCCCGGTCCAACCTTCATAAGGAGTGAACAGACCGGCGTAAGCCGCAATGGTCAGGGAGAGCAATGAACCGATAAGAGGGACTGCGTTCAAAACTCCGCAGAGCAGCCCGACCGCAAGCCACCACGGCACGCCTGCGATCGCAAAACCGATCGCGAACAAGCACGCCACGACAGCTGCGTTGACGGCACTGGCCACAAGCCATGCCCCGAGCGAGACGCGGATGTCACGAGCGGCGGGCATCGCCTCTGAGATGCCGCGCGTTGACAAATGTTTACACGGGCGCGGCGCACGCGCCGGTGAGGAAGTCCATCAACGCTGCCGGCGAGGACCTCAAGGAGGGCTACCCAGCTGCAGATTGAAGGTAACCCTCGCGAAGCAGAAAGCGTTCGCGCTCAGCGAGTTGCAGATCGGAGTCGACCATCATCGTCACCAGACCGGCGAAGGTAACGCGAGGCTCCCAAGGAAGAATGGCCCGCGCCCTTGAAGGGTCTCCGAGCAGGTAGTCAACCTCAGTCGGGCGGTAATAACGGGGATCGATCTCCACGTGCTTCGACCAGTCGAGACCCAGCCGTTCGCCGGCGACGTCGAGGAAGTCTCTCACCGAATGCGCTTCACCGGTCGCGACGACGTAGTCGTCAGGGGAGTCCTGCTGCAGCATCAGCCACATTCCACGCACGTAGTCGCCGGCAAAACCCCAGTCTCGCTTCGCATCCAGATTGCCCAGAAACAGCTTTTGCTGCAATCCGAGCTTGATGCGCGTGAGTGCACGTGTGATCTTCCGCGTCACGAACGTCTCACCACGACGCGGGGATTCATGGTTGAAGAGAATCCCGTTGCAGATGTACATGTCGTACGCCTGGCGGTAGTTGATGGCGTAATAATGCGCCGCAACCTTGGCCACCGCGTAAGGGCTCCGGGGCTCGAAAGCAGTGCGCTCGGACTGCGGCGGCCTGGCTGCGCCGAACATCTCGGACGAGCCCGCCTGATAAACCCGAACCTGACGGCCGGTGTGCTTGATGTAGTCGCGTACGGCGTCGAACAACCGGAGGGCACCGGTGCCC
>DASQEG010000395.1:0-3248 GCA_035633775.1 Bryobacteraceae bacterium | reverse complement strand
TGCCTCGAGATTGACGAAGTGGCATCGCACTCCTTTCTTGGTCTGCCGTACGTGAGTGTATCGGCCCACTCACGTCGCATTCAGCAAGGTTCGGTGTTCACCCGTAATGACTAACGAAGTACGCTTGCAACCAGTCGAAGTACCTGTGGCGAGTGCGGCGGGTGCATCCCTAAGTGGCACGGAGAGCCAGATCGAGTGGGCCGTTCGAATCCGGCGGAGCGTCGAACGCGAGTTCGATCGCGTTGCGAAGGCATTTCTCGCAGTGGCGGCACAACAGACCTCCGCAGAGCGCGGGGATATTGACAGTCTGATCTCTATCCTCGAAGACAAGCGCGCCGAAGTCATGGCGCACGGAGACGCCGGATACTTCATACGTGAGTGGCAGGAACTGCGCGATCAGGTGCGGCAGATGATCGCGGCCGATCCGCGCTATCCGGCGATACGATCTCGGCGCCTAACGCGGCCGGTCACCGGTGATTGATTGACGAGGTGCATGCTGAAAGGGGGATACATGAGCGCAGCTTCTAAGACGAGCTTCTTTATTGTCGGGTTCAGCGACACGGCGGGAGCCCGTACATTCTCGTTCGATCGCGTCACGGGCGACCGAGAGCTGGAGCGCTTTGAGGTCGAGGCTGACCTGACTGTGTGCCGCCGCCATCAGATCCGCCTGCAGGAACTCCCGCTTCTTTGCCTTGCGATGTTGGAAGCACTGGCCCAGGATGACAGACGGCGGTCCTTTAAATACACAGAAGAGGACATGTGCCTGACGGCGACCCGTCGCGCCGCCTCTGGTGCCGCGGGGACGAAGAAGCGAAAGACACCGGATTCCGACGGGAACGGGTCCGCCTGGCGAGGCTCTCAATGGCAGCGGAAGAACGGCTAACGGTTCGGACGGCTTAGAGCTCCACTTTCCGTAGCCGAAGCGCGTTGCCAATGACCGAGACAGAACTAAAGGTCATTGCCGCGCTCGCGAGCATCGGGCTTAAGAGAAGCCCAAAGGCCGGGTAGAGAACTCCTGCTGCCAGGGGCACCCCGAGCGCGTTATAGGCGAAGGCAAAAAAGAGGTTCTGGCGAATGTTCCTCATGGTCGCCCGGCTGAGCTTTCGTGCGCGAACAATCCCGCGAAGGTCGCCGCGAACCAGGGTGACACCGGAACTCTCCATTGCAATGTCAGTACCAGTAGCCATGGCGATACCCACGTCGGCTTGTGCAAGGGCCGGTGCATCGTTCACGCCGTCACCCGCCATAGCAACCCTGTAGCCGGCCGATTGATACCGCTTTACGACTGCTGCCTTTTCGTCGGGTAACGCATCCGCTTCGACGTCGTCAATGCCCAGCGTTCGTGCCACCGCTTCAGCGGTCATTCGACTGTCTCCTGTGAGCATCACGACTCGGATGCCTTCCCTGTGCAGGGCTCGAATCGCGTCAGGCGTAGTCTCTTTGATGGGGTCGGCAACGCCAAGCATCCCTGAAAGGGTGCCATCGATAGAGACAAACACGATGGTCTGTCCCTCTCGGCGGAGCGCGTCTGCGTCTTCCGTGGGAATACTTCTCACGTGCAGTTCCTCCATGAACGCTGCGTTGCCGATCGCCACGTCATGACCTTCAACGGAAGCGGCGACACCCTTTCCCGTCACCGAACGGAAGTCCTCGGTACGTGCCAGCGCGATGCCTCGCTGTTTCGCGCCCGCTACGATCGCTGAAGCGAGAGGGTGCTCGCTGGCCTGTTCAAGGCTCGCAGCGAATCGCAGAACTTCCATCTCGTGCTGGCCCGCGACCGCTCGGACCGTCACAAGCTTCGGTTTTCCTTCCGTGAGGGTGCCGGTCTTATCGACGACAAGCGTGTCCACCTTCTCCATGACCTCAAGCGCCTCCGCCTCTCGAACCAGGACGCCAGCCTGGGCACCGCGTCCAGTTCCGATCATGATTGACATCGGGGTTGCCAGGCCTAACGCGCACGGGCACGCAATGATGAGAACTGCCACAGCATTCAGGAGCGCGTGCGGCAGAGTAGGCTCGGGCCCGTAGAGGCTCCAGATAAACGCAGTGAGCACGGCTACTGCGATGACGAGGGGTACAAAGTAGCCGGAGACCTTATCAGCTAGTCTTTGGATGGGTGCGCGCGAGCGCTGTGCTTCACCGACCAGGTGCACAATCTGCGCAAGCAGAGTGTCTCCCCCGACGCGCTCTGCCTTCAGTACGAGACTTCCCGTGCCGTTCAGTGTCCCGCCGGTCACCTTCGTGCCCGGCTCCTTCTCGACCGGCACGGGTTCTCCGGTCACCATGGACTCATCAATGGAACTTCGTCCTTCGACAATGACGCCGTCGATTGGAACCTTCTCGCCGGGCCTGACGCGAATGTGGTCGCCGACATTCACGGCGTCAACAGCAATGTCCTCCTCGTGGCCGTCTTCCCGAATCACCCGTGCTGTCTTCGGTGCGAGTTCCAGAAGAGCTCTTAAAGCACTCGAGGTCTGGCTTCGCGCCCGAAGTTCAAGGACCTGGCCTAGAAGAACCAGGGCAACGATGACGGCCGCCGGTTCGAAATAGACCGCAAGCGCGCCTGTATGGTGATCGCGAAAGGACTCAGGAAAGAGTCCCGGGAGAAGCGTTGCAGCAACGCTATACCCGTAGGCAGCACCAGTTCCCAGGGCGATCAGTGTAAACATATTCAAGTGCCCGGTGATGACGGACTGAACACCACGGGCGAAAAATGGCCAGCCGCCCCAAAGAACAACGGGCGAAGCAAGGGCGAGCTGAGCCCACAGCAGGGCGACCGGGCCAGCCAGGTTCTGTAACGGCTTACCGGGAAGCATCTCGGAGATCATGAGCGCAAGAATTGGGATCGTCAGGACGACACTTACCCAGAAGCGCTTCGTCATATCCCGAAGCTCAGGATTATCCGCTTCAACTGCAGCGCTTCTGGGCTCAAGCGCCATACCGCACTTCGGACAGGAGCCCGGACCCAGTTGGCGCACTTCGGGGTGCATCGGGCAGGTGTACTCGACGTCCGCGCTCCCGCTGACGGTCAACGGAGCTGCATCTGGTTCTAAGTAGCGCTTCGCGTCGGCCTTAAACTTATCGAGGCATGTTTGGTTGCAGAAGTAGTAAGAGTGGCCCTCGTGCTCGAGGTGACCGACGGCATCTTCAGGGGATATTGTCATCCCGCAAACCGGGTCGATCACCTCCGTCGTTGGTTGATGTCCATGTGCCATAAACTTCCTCGTTCGTTCTTTCTGCGCTGAGGC
>DASQEG010000394.1:0-3742 GCA_035633775.1 Bryobacteraceae bacterium | reverse complement strand
TCGCTTCTCGTCTGGACCGCGGGCATGCTGCTTGCCACGCATGCGGTCCCCCAACAGGAAAAGGAGCCGAAGGTGCGGTTCGTGTGCGAGCCCGGAGCGGCCAAGAGCATCATGGCAGCTGCCCGCTTCAACAAGCTTGCTGAGGAGCGGGGCCTCCCCCACCGCGCCGTGGCGCGGGGCACGCATCCGGACCCTGCGTTTGCTCCCAAGGCAGTCGCCGGCCTGCAGGCGGAGGGACTTGCCGCCCCAAAAGGCGCCCCGGCGCTTGTGACGGATAAAGACGTAGCCGGGGCCGCGCGCGTCGTAACGCTGGGATGCAAGCTCCCTCAGAAGACTGCCGCGATGGACTGGGCAGACGTGCCCTCTCCGAGCGAGAACTACCCGGCGGCCAGCCGTGCCATCGAGAAGCATGTCGAGGACCTTGTCAACGAACTCTCTTCGAGGGAGAACCGACCGAAACAGTAGCAGTCTCTCTGTTTCTCGGACCTCCTCAGCGCGTTCCTTGAGACAACGAGGGAAGAGACACGCATGAAGAAACTCATTACCTCATCAGCAATCGCTGCCGCCCTCCTCCTCGTCCCCGCTGCCCAGGCGGAGCTGAGCGAGAAGGCTCGGGCTGTGGTGGACCAGCTCACCGGGGCTAAGGGCACCTACACCGCCGAGGAAGATGTCTACCGAGTAGCCTTTCCCCGTACGGACCTGAAGGTGAGCATCGAGGGCCGTCCGGCTCACCCCTTCCTTGGCTTTAGCTCCTGGGCGGCCTTCACTCCCGGCCACGGCGGCACGATGGTCATGGGAGACATTGTGCTCCTGGAAGACGAGGTGAGCTCGGCCATGTCCGCTGCGCTTGACAACGGCCTGGAGGTCACGGCACTTCACAACCACTTCTTCTACGAGAGCCCGCGCGTTATGTACATGCACATTGGCGGGCAGGGCGACCCGGAGAAACTTGCGGGTGCGGTGCGGAAGGTCATCGACGCGCAACGCGCCGTGCGCACAGCCTCGCCCGAGCCGGCCCGCACGTTCCCCGGCACCCCGGTCGCGGCCGAGAACAGGATCAGCGTGGCTCCCCTGGACGGCATCCTCGGCGTGAAAGGTGAGTCGAACAGTGGTATGTACAAGGCCACCATCGGGCGCGTCGCGACGCACCACGGCGCGAAAGTCGGCAAGCAGATGGGGGTTAACACCTGGGCTGCCTTTGCCGGAACAGATGAGGCGGCCTCTGTCGATGGCGACTTTGCGATGCTCGAAAGCGAACTGCAAGGCGTGCTTAGGGCTTTGCGCAAGAGCGGCATCCACGTCGTGGCCATCCACAACCACATGACCCACGAGGAGCCGCAGTATGTGTTTCTCCACTATTGGGGCAAGGGCAGGGCGGTGGACTTGGCGCGTGCTGTGCGGGCTGCACTCGACACGCAGCAGAAGTAAAGTCGTGTCTGCTTCGTATTGATTCTCACGTCGACGGGCACTGCTGCAGATGGTCGCCCCTTCTGCACCATGCCGTCTGAGGTCTGTTGTAGCTTCCGGCCGAATGGCGCAGGTCACTCCTGGCGCAGCACGATTACCGGGTCGACACGGACGGCTCGGAGTGCGGGAATCCATGCGGCTAGCAGTCCGACGAATGCAATTGAAGCGCCGCTTGCTACGAGCGCAAGCGGATCCAGCGGCGATACCTGGAACAAGAAGGCTCGGAGCAACTTCGTGAGCGCGAGCGCACCGCCAAGTCCCAGCATGAGGCCCACTGCGCCCATCGACATTGCCGTTCGCAGCACTTGCGCAACAACCTCCCGCTGACCTGCACCCAAAGCCACCCGGATTCCTATCTCGCGTTGCTGCTGCGCGACAGTGTGTGCGAGCACGCCGTACAGCCCCATCGCCGCGAGCAATGCAGCAACACAGGCAAACGCACCGATGAGCCAGGCCGGCTCGCTGACGCTCGACAACAGCCGCTTTTGGATTTCATGCAAACTTCTGACATCACCCAAGCCGATGTTCGGGTCGGCCTC
Source organism: Bryobacteraceae bacterium (assembly GCA_035633775.1). Taxonomy (GTDB): domain Bacteria; phylum Acidobacteriota; class Terriglobia; order Bryobacterales; family Bryobacteraceae; genus JAWXCM01. The sequence goes on along the minus strand of DASQEG010000394.1, from coordinate 1,736 downwards.
GCGAACTGCCTGACGAATAGCGGGTAGCAGAGTTGACGAATGCCGCGCGGTTCGTACGATGAGCTTTAACTCCGTTGCCGGGACCTGAGCTAGCGGCACATACACGACCGGGGGATCGGCCGCAGCCGGATCGCCGATACGCTCACTGCGGATTACCCCTACGATTCGAGTCTCGCGCAAAGATCCCTCTCTGTTCCCGTATGCCGCGGTGCTCACGCGAACTGTCTTCTCGACCGGATCACCGAGTCCGAGCACATGCGTCATCCGCGCTGCCAGGGCTTCATTCACAACGGCCACCAAAGGCGAGCCCGCATGATCCTCGTTGCCAAACCCGCGACCCTGGATGACGGGAATGCCGAGCGCGGCGAAGTACTCCGGTGTGACCCGCTTGTATCGCACGTCAACGGACTTGTCGTAGGCCATCGTCAACATCGCCATGCCCTCGGTCACTTCCTGCAGCGGGACGTCCGTTGATAGGGCCGCGCCTTCGACGCCAGGTGTCGCACGTAGCGTCTCGGTGACGTTGCGGTAGAACTGCACCGCCTTCTCCGGCCTCGGGTATGCAGCCAGCGGAAGATCGACGGACATCGTGACCACGTTGTCCATGCGTATTCCCGGATCGATCGCCTGTAGATTTAAAAGACTTTCGAACAGCAGCACTGCGCCGCAAACCAGGACAAACGAGAAGGCAACCTCAGCGGCGACGATGGCGCGCCGTACGCCTTGTCCGGACCTCGACGACCCGCGCGATCCCTGGTTCATCGATTGTCCGAGTGTTCCGAAGGACATCTGGACGGAAGGAAGCAGCCCTACGAGCACGGACACTGCAACCGCGATACAGGCCGCAAAGGCGAGCACGCGCAGATCAAGCGTGACGTCCGCGGTGAACGGAAGAGACTCCGCGAGCAGAAGCCTTGCCGCGCCTATAAGCGCGTGCGCAACGCCTATCCCGAGTAGTCCCCCAACAAGACACAGCGCCAGGCTTTCGGTTAGCAGCTGGCAAATCAGGCGCCCGCGGCTCGCGCCCAGAGCGGCCCGCACGGCCATCTCTCTTCCACGAACGGCTCCCCTGGCCAGCAGCAGGTTCGCGACGTTCGCGCACGCGATCAGCAGCACCATGACGACACCGCCGAACGCGATGGACAGCGATTGTTGCAGGCGTGCACCCACAAGTCGGCGGTCGAAGGGTTCGACCAGCACACTCCAGTTGCGCTTCCACGCCGGCGAGAGATCGCTCAGTCGTGAGTCGATGGAGAGCATTTCCTGCTGGGCCTGCCGTAGCGTGACACCGTCTCGCAGCCGGCCATAGACCTGAAGCCAGTGATAACCGCGCGTACGCTGTTCCGGTTCAAACGCCAGCGGTATCCAGAATGCCGCCTTGTCGCGATCAAATGGTCCTTGCGGCAGCACGCCAATGATGCGGTGCGGCACGCCGTCCAGGATGAGCTTGCGGTTCAGCACTCCCGGGTCCGCCCCAAAGCGCATCTGCCATTCAGAGTGGCTCAGCATCACTACAGGCGGAGCGCCTGGTTCATCTTCGCCATCTCCGAACGCTCGCCCTAGTTGCGGCTGTACACCGAACACGCGGAAGTAGCCGGCCGAAACGAACTTCGCGGGAAAGCGAAGAGCGTTGCCGTCACCAGTCAGCGTTACGGTTGCAGGCCGCTCGGCCGATATAGACTCGAACGCCGTGCTGAGCCGCTTCCAATCTAAGAAGTCCAGTGTGTTTACACTAT
>DASQEG010000393.1:0-2808 GCA_035633775.1 Bryobacteraceae bacterium | reverse complement strand
CCCCGAACGCCTGCCCTGGCTGCACCGAACCATTCTGCAGTTTCGCGAGAACCGGATCCCGCAGAAGATTACGTACGGCTACAAGGGCATTCGCCCGCGGTTTGGAAAGCTCGGTCCGGTATCAGGATTCGGCGCGGGTCTTGCGTATTTCCGCCCAAGCATTCGTGACGACCGATTCACGGTGCGGTCCTCCATCACGGCTTCGCCGCTCCATTTCTTTATGTTCGACGGAGAGTTTGAGGCGCGCCGTCTGGCCGGAAACGGCTTTGTAAATGTTCTTGCATTCCACCGATTCTCTCCAGCAATCGATTTTTACGGAGTTGGCAGCACCAGCTCGCTCTCGAACCTGACGTCGTATTCGCTCGAAGAGAACAACGTCCAACTCACCGGAGGATGGTTCTTCGGGCGGCGAGTTCGAGCGGGCGGGATCCTTCGTTACTTCACGGCGAACGTAGGGTCAACGAGGAGGCCCGACCGGCCATCGGCAGAGCAGGTGTTCCGCGGGCCGGAGGTTCCCGGGTTGGGCGGAGAGGCGCCGTACACAGAGGCTGGCGGCTTTGCTGAACTGCTTGCGGATCGATCACTGGGTGCCGCAGGGGGAGGTACACGCGCTTCGGTGCGCTGGACTCAGCTCCAGTCACGCGGCAACACGGTCCCGAACTTTACCCGATTCGAAGCGCTCGCGGAACACAACGTCCTGTTCCTGAATCAGCAGCGGGCGTTCGTCGTCCGGGGCCGCACAGTGTTGAACAGACCCGCCGCCGCAAACGCCGTGCCCTTCTATCTGCAGCCGCAGCTGGGCGGCCCTGATGACCTGCGCGGCTTTGCAGGCCGGCGATTCTATGACAACAATCTTGCGACCGCCACCGTCGAGTATCAGTGGCAAGTGCTTAGCGGGATGTGGCTGGCTGCGTTCACGGACGCCGGCAAGGTGTTTCCCCGCTGGAACCAGTGGAGCGATCGCCGGCTAGAGACGAGCTACGGGATCGGCGTCCGTTTGGGCGCACCAGGCATCGGATCGGGCCGCTTTGACTTCGCCGTGAGCCGGGAGGGGACACAGTTTTGGATCGTCTTCGCTACGTTCTGATTGCCGGAATTACGGTCGTCCTGTACGCCGGTACCTCCGGAGACTTGGTCCTGCGGATTCGGCCCGATGATCCCATCTGGCGCGAGCCGAAGCCGCTCGATACCGGCAAGCTCGTGCCCCGAAAGATTGATGACGCTTACGACCAGCTGGAGAAGACGTTCCTTCTCCCCGGCAAGCCACCCGAAGACGGCCCGGCGCGCGCACTTGGCATCAACACACTGGACGAGGTGCCGGATAGCGCCTGGTATACAAACCGTCATGGCCGACGGCGCATGTCCATTGAGGAGCTGTTAAGCGGGCCGGGCAATGTTCGTGCGCCGAGTCGGGACGGTCGGTGGACCATTCTGAGTGCAAAATCGGAAGGCGTTACGCCGGGCTTTGTCATTCGTGACGAGAATGGCCGCCGATACATGCTGAAGTTTGACACGCCGCGTGCACCCAACACGACGACGGCAGCGGACGTTATAGGGTCCAAAATCTTCTACGCTCTCGGTTATTTCACTCCGGAAAACTATCCGGTGACTTTCCGCCGGGAACAGCTGCAGGTCGGTGACTCGGCCCTGATCACGGACATCACGGGCGCGACGCGCCGTATGACGCGATACGACGTGGACACGCTCCTGCGGTCCGTGTATCGGCGGGAGGACGGACTTTATCGAGGTCTGGCCAGCCTGTTCGTGGAGGGGAGCCTGCTTGGGCCGTGGTTGTATCACGGCACGCGCTCCGACGATCCGAACGATATCTATCCTCATGAACGCCGGCGTGACGTCCGCGGTTTGTACGTGTTCGCCGCCTGGCTGAATCACTACGACGCCACGTCGTTGAATACGCTGGACACGCTTGTGCAGGACCAGGGCCGGCGCTTTGTGCGGCACTTTCTGATTGATTTCGGGTCGATCATGGGCAGCAGCGGTGTGGGCGCGCGCGATCCTCGGAATGGATTTGTGTATCAGTACGACTTCGGGTTTGCGTGGAAGACGGCTTTTACCCTGGGTCTCTACGCGCCGGAGTGGCAGCGCACACAATATCCCGATTTGCCGGAGACCGGCAGGTTCGAAGCTGAAGCTTTTGATCCGCTGACATGGAAACCTATCTACCCCAATCCTGCGTTCATCAACTGCCGGCCGGATGACGCGTACTGGGCGGCGAAGAAAGTGATGGCATTTACCGATGAAGAACTGCGCAGGCTGGTCGCTCTTGGCGAGTTTGAAGATCAGCGGTCCGCGCAGCATCTTACGAGCATCCTTCAGCAGCGACGGGACAAGATTGGCAGGACCTTCTTCGCACGTGTGACTCCGCTGGACAATTTCGCTGTCGAAGGCCGCGCACTCGTCTACGAAGATCTCTCGCAGAAGTATGGCTTCTCCAAGGGTGGAACAGTCGCATCCGAGTGGTTCGCGTATAAGGCGCCCGGCGCCCTGGCGGACAAACTCCCTGGTGGGGGCTTACGCGTCCCAGCGGCGCTGCAGGGTGCCCCGGACGGTTTGATTGCAGTTGCAAGACTGCGGCTTGAGGGCCGTCCCGCCGCGCAGAAGGTCGATGTTTACATACGGCGGGGACAGGGCCGGTGGGATGTTGTCGGCGTGTCGCGATCCTGGTAGTACGTTTCAGGCAAGCAATTCATCGATTACATGGCCGTGAACGTCGGTCAGCCTGCGGTCTATGCCGTTGTGTCTGGAAGTCAGGCGGCGATGATCGATGCCGAGCAGGTGAAGAAGGGT
>DASQEG010000392.1:0-12351 GCA_035633775.1 Bryobacteraceae bacterium | reverse complement strand
CCTCGATTGCGATTACTACGGCACATCGCTGCACAAGTGGATACTCGCGCCGATCGGCACGGGTATGCTGTACGTCAGGCGTAAGAAGATCGAGAAGATTTGGCCGTTGATGCCGGCGCCCGAGGCCATGAACGCCAACGTCCGCAAGTTCGAGGAGATCGGGACGCACCCCGCATCGCAACGGAACGCTGTGACGGAAGCCCTGAACTTCCACGACAGCATCGGCGGCGAGCGGAAGGCGGCGAGGCTGCGGTATCTCCGGCGTCGTTGGGCTAACCGGCTGCGCGAAATTCCGGGAGTGCGTATCCTTAACAGCGATGAGCCCGAGCAGTCATGCGGCATCGGAGCGTTCAGCATCGAAGGCATCGAATCAGCACCGCTCATCTCGTACCTTTGGGAGAAGCACCGAATCTGGACCACCTCGATCGACATGCCGGGAGAATACAAAGCACTGAGGATCACGCCGAACGTTTACACGACCCTTGAAGAGATCGATACGTTCGCTGAAGTGATGGAGAAGCTGGCGCGAGCGGGAAGGCTGCCGGCCTAATCGACAGAGGCGGCCATTGGCACGACCGCGGCCGAGTCGCGCAGCTCAAGATAACGCTGACGGCTTGCGAGAATCGCCTTTCTCGCTTCACGTGGCCCGCCCCATCCTTCCATGCGCGTCAGGCGGCCTTCCAATTCCTTGTAGATCGTGAAGAAGTGCTCCACTTCACGACGTACGTGAGGGAACACCTGGTCCATGGTGTGAATCTGGTCGTAACGAGGGTTGCGTGTCGGAACTGCCAGCACCTTTTGATCGCCTTCGTCGGAGTCGACCATGTTGAGAATGCCGACCGGGCGAACTTCAATCATGCAACCGGTGAAGCTCGGCTCCTGTACCAGCACCAGGACATCGAGCGGGTCATTGTCCTCTGCCAGGGTACCCGGTATAAATCCGTAATCGCCGGGATAGTGCATCGGTGAGTAAAGCGACCGATCAAGGCGGAAAAGACCGAGCTTCCCGTCGTACTCGTACTTGTTCGTCGAGTTCTTCGGAATCTCTACAATCATCCGCACCAGTTCCGGACAGTCCGGTCCCGGATCAATGTCGTACAGCGACAGATGCACCAGTTCAGCGTAGCATGCGGGTGTCTCAATTCCATGCAGTTCTGCGTCCAGAAACCGATGGATGGGCAGCCGGGAACGTTCATCGTTTCCAACACCGAATTTGAGCGGAAGTGGCATCGATTTGAGATGGTCGTTTGGGTCCTGCTGACCCTGGTGCTTGGATGTGCCGTCGCCGGGTTGTTGGGCGGCGGCCCGGTAGCGCGAACTACCGTCCTGTCCGGCGACGGACTCCTTACTGTCAGCTTTGACCGTGTGATCCGCACTCACTCCAACTATGAAGTGGAAGTAATCTGCGAACGTCCCTCGACGGGGAGAGGCGAGGTCAGGCTGGCGCTTGGGGGTGCACTTCTGAAGGAAACACCATTCCAAACCACTATGCCTTCGCCAGCGGCGGTGCAGGCTGGCAACAAATGGACGAAGCTGACGTTCCGCACGGAAGCGAACGAACCGGCGCGGATCACCATCGTTCAGCGCGGCCAGTCTCCCGGCGCTGCTACATGGACAGTGGCGCTGGAAGGCGGCTCATCCGTCACAGCAACCCAAATCGTACTTCCGTAAGAGATCAAGGCATGGAGACCGTTCTAAAGGCCACAGCAGCCTACTTTGTCCTGCTCCTTATGCTGCGCGTCACAGGGAGGCGCACCGGCAAGCGAACCACCACGTTCGAGATCCTCCTGATCTTTCTGCTGGGCGGCCAGATGACGCAGGCGATTCTTGCAGATGATCGTTCGTTCACGAATGCCTTCCTGGGTGTCAGTACGGTTGCCATGTGCCACACGCTGGTTGCATGGTGGAAGACGCGCTCACCTTCCCTGGCGCGAGTCGTTGATGGCGTACCGCTCATCATCTTCGCCAATGGCAAGTGGGAAGAAGACTGCATGAACATGGTGCGCGTGCAGCGTGAAGACGTACTCCAGCACGCGCGTGAGGAAGGCCTTGAGCGCGAAGACCAGATCCGTTATGTGATTGTGGAGCGCAATGGCGCACTGTCAATTATCAAGCGCGAAAAGGACTAGCTCGCATGAGCCTGCCAGGACGAGCGTTCCTCGCAACAGCATGCGTCCGTGCACCGCGTTATATGCGAGGTCCAGGAAGAACGGTCGCTTGCCGGCATGCTTCATCAGCCGTCAAGCCAGAGCGGCTCATGCAACTGCAGACTGCGAACGCCCGAGTGGGATCGCCAAACGATAGCCCCTAAGTCGAGGGGGAACTCGAGGCAGCGGCCTCGCCGGACGGAGCGGCGACGATGTCGAGTGTGACCGAAGGCAGACTTCTGCGGCCCAGCCGCATTTCCATGACATGCGTGCCGGGCTCGAGACCCTCGGGCAAATCGCAATTGATTTCATATCGCGGCGGCAGCGGGTCCGCGCAGAAAACATCGATGTTCCGCACAGGCCGGCCGCCCACCGTCGCGGCAAAGCTGAAAGGATCGGCTGTCTGCTCAATCGTGACCTTGAGCGTGCCGGTAACAATGCGAGTCCCTGACATCATGTTGATGCCGTCACTGGCCGACAGGATAAGCGGAACGGAAGGCGCCGGCGGGATTACACGCAGCGTCGCAGGGTCGCAAAGCAGGTGCCCGTTCATCTTTAGCTCGAACGGCAGCAGACCTGTGCGTGGAATGTTACCAAGCAGTACATTGACCTGACGCATGCCGTCATGCTCCGCGGGGCCGATGTAGCATGGCGTAACGCTCTGGCCATCCACCAGGGCCTGCAACCGCAGCAGGTCGCAGACATCGGGCAGATGCTCCACCCACGCGGTGACGGATGCGTACCTGCCCGCCTGAGGCGCAACTGGCTCAGAGTTGAGCGCGTTCGTGATGCGGCGGATGCGCGCCGGGCGCACAGCCTCATCGGTGGCGGCGTTCGGCTTGCGAAACGTCGTCCACATGTACTGCGTTCGGGTGCCCTCCAGCGCGAACAGCTGCAGCCCGTGGTCGAGCGCGAACTGCCGTACCTCGTCGGCAGAAATCCGCACTCCGCTCCACGTGTCGTACTGCTTTGCTGTCTGATCGAGGCCATTGATCTGCGCACGGATGATGCCGCCGGGCTTCAGGACGCGGCAAGCTTCATCGAGGTAGCTCATGACCACCTCACGGCTGGGAATGTGCTGGAACACCGCATACGAGTAAACCAGGTCAAACGATTCGTCTGCGAACTGCGCAAGATCGGCGCCGCTGCCGTGATGCGGATGCGCGTGCGGCACACTTGCGAGATTGCGTCGCGCCCGGGCGACCATCTCGTCCGATACGTCGACGCCATGGATCTCGCCGAAGTGGCGAGACAGAGGCCGCATCAAACGACCGGGACCGCATCCGATCTCGAGCGCTCGCCGCGCCCGTGGCCGTCCTGGCCCGAGGCGGCGCATTTCCCACTCGATACCCTTTACCACCTCGGCGCCGGTAGCGAAGAACTCCTCATCGTCCTGGTTCTGACGACCGAATGCGACGTAGAAGTGAGCATCCTCGCGAGCACGCTCGTTCCAGTCGTGCTGCATCCGCTCCTTTACCGCGCTGTCGATTCGCTGCATGTGTTCCCTTCGATTGTTTGTCTGGCCCGGTCTGTTTTCGGCGATGTCACAACACAATGCCGCGACATGCCGCGTCCCTCCACCACGTTTTCCGTGATGATATTGTCCGAGGCCGGTGCGGGCCGCTCGGCCGCATGCCCGATGTAGATGCCCGCACGAAGCAAGTCCGGTTGTGACGCATCGTAGATACAGTTCGGGGCATCATTGCATCCGGCCATATTCACTCGGAGCATCCGGTTACGGCGAATCGTGTTGCTGGTTCCGATTACGAAGATGGCACCGTACCGAAGATCCTCAAAAACGTTGTCCTCCACAACCACCTGCGTACTTTGCATCTCAGGATTTGTGTTGTTGAACACGATGGCGAAGTTCGTCATTCGGGAGCAATGATTCTTCGCCACCGTTCCATGATGAAACCCGTCGAGATCGATGCACTTTCCATTTATGTCCTGAAAGCGGTTCCCGCGGTAGGTGGACCGGTCCACGTTGCCCGCCGTGTCGATGGCGACTGGTATGCCACCTCCTTCGGTATCGACGACTGAGGTTGGATACCCGATGCGCTGGCCTCTGTTGTCCGTGACCTCGATGTGCGTCGCGTGCCCGGCCTGGACCGCGTCGCGCCCGATCTCTTCAAAATCGTTGTCTTCGATGCGACCTGGCCCGTTGCGGGGCGAACCGGCACGGGAGTGCGTCCACACAGCATTCCCCCGTACCCTGCGGAACTTCGACGAGCTTACGACGAATTCGGAAGTGCCTTCCTCCAGCAGGATCCCGCCGGTCGTGTTGTTCCGGCCAGAACGGTTGCGCGAGCCGCTGTCCTCTACGGTCACGTTCCGGAATACGACCCGTCGCGAACGGGCAACAATGGCGGCGAAGTTCGCGATGTGGCGGAACGTGACGTTGTGGACTGTCAGCCCTTCGACTCCATCGGCAATCAGCCCGTTGTTCGCGTAAAAGCCGATGAAGTCCCGATCGTACGGTGCGATTGGCAGAGCCCGCTCCATGCGGCTCCGGTTTCCCTCAATGGTCAGGTTCTCGACCGTACAGCCGCTGCTGCACTCGACGACCGCGCGGCCGGCGAAGCCATGTCCGGCGCGGATGACCGTTCCCTCAGAATGCCCTCGCAGCGTTGTGTTCACGGTGACCCGGATCGGCTTGGTGACGGTGACGTCACCGGCAGGCAGCCGGATGACATTTGCAGCAAGCAGCAGGGCGAGCAGCACCGCTCGTTATTCTAGCGATGAGATGAAAGTTGACTTCGGGGGCGAGCCGCACGATTTGCCAGCGGGCGCCGTGATTGGTCTCATCGGCGACGGTGACTCACGGGCGGAGACACTGCTCGAGGTTGCTGCGAGGGCGACGGCGATACCATACACGCTCGACAACCGGGACCAGGTAGAACGAGTGCAGGCCGCGATTGCGATCGAAGAGCAGCGGCGGTCCGGGAAAACGGTGCTACTGACCTCCCACGACCCTGCGCTGCTGCAGTGGCTGTCGGACGAGGTGTGGTGGGTACATGCCGGCCGCGTTCGGCAGAAGGGTGATCCTCGTGTTGTTCTGGATTCCTATTCCCGCCACATTAATGAGCGCCTGCGCAAACTTGCGGGGCCGGTCCTCGTGCCGGCGCTGCGCAGGGGCGATGGTCGTGCCGAATTGATCGGGCTGGAAGCGCCGGGGACGGTCGTCAGCGGCGAGACCGCGGACATCGTCGTTCGCGTGCGTTTCGCGGCCGACGTTGCCGATCCGGTGGTCGGCATCATGATCCGGACGCGCATCGGCATGGAAGTCTATGGTACGAACACGGAGCTGGAAGGCATCAAGCTGGGTCCGTGCAAGGCAGGCGATACCCTGAGCGTTCGGTTCGCCTTCAAGTGCGATCTGTGCCCGCAGGTCTACACTCTTACAGCTGCGTCCCATGATCCGGACGGCGTGTGGCACGACTGGCACGAGGACGCTGTCGCGTTCATGGTTGGCGGGACGCGCTACACAGCTGGAGTAGCCAACCTTCGTGCTGCGGTTACTTGCTCTCGAGAATGAAGGTCGGCGCTACACCGGTAACGGTGCTGAAGCCGTTGCGCACGGCCGGAGTCAGATAAGCCGAGCATCCGGTGATTTTACCCATCAACGCGTGCGGCTGCACGTCAACGGTCATCTCTTTCATCTCTACAGAGCCGTAACGGTGCAGCGGGAAGGTGCACTGAAGCTTCTTCGTGGCCTCCTGCACCACATACGACCCGCGCATTGCAACCCGAACCGCGCGTTCCCAGCCCGCCTCATCAAGTTCCGTGCCGACGTAGGTCTGCCGTTCGCCATCTTCATCATTCGGCTTCAGGACCAACCGCTCGCGATTACCCTGGATGAAAGCAGGAAGGTCAATCGGCTGGTCATGGTAGGTGGTGTTGGTCGCGGCCACCATACGAGTCCACGGAAGGAAGTCGCGGATCGCCTTGCGCTCGGCTGCCGGAAAATGCGCCGTGGTTGTCTCGTCCGTCAGCAGGTCGAACAAGGCACGTTTCTGCGACAGTTCCGAACGGAAGCTGTTCACGACGCAAACCTTGTGCTCGCGGTACGCGCGGACCATCGGATGATTCAGGTCGAACCGCATCAGGAATTCAGAGACGCGGACGCGGCGGAAGATAAGATCGATCTCAAACGCCCCGTGCCGCAGAATGCTGTTGCGGTACTCCAGTTGATCGGGAGGAATCACCTCCACCTGATAACCTTCGCTGCGCAGCAGTTCGGCAAGCAGCAAGCTCTCGCCGCTCTCGGTACTGCCGTAGGCCTGCCTGAACTCGACAATGGCAATGTTCGGCTGCTTGCGGCTGCCGCCGAACTCGTTCCATGAGTTCACCAGCGACTGGACGAGCGGCTTCGTGCCTGAGGGTTTCACCAGTGGGTGCTTCTTGCGGAACTCGCGCACAGGCGGAGCATCGTAGTACAGGTGGTTCAGCGTTTCTCCGTAGAGCAGCCCTGCAGCAGTATCAGGCGTACACCCCACAACGTGCAGAGTCCCGTTATTCAGCCGTGTGTCCAGAAGCGACGTAACTGAAAAGTGAGAGTAGCCGGGATCGATGGACGCCAGCATCCGCTCGGCCGGCAACATGGCCATGCGCGCCAGCAGCGATGGGGTCTGGAGCGCCATACGCTCCATCCGGTCCATGGCCGAGTACAAAGCTTCGGAGGCCCTGACGAGATTGGTATACTGCCGCTGTGTGACGAAGTGAGGGCGCAGAACAGGGGCGAGACGCCTGCCCGCGCCAAGGTGATGGGCCTGTAGCTTCTGCTGAAGAGCATCGGCCCAGGCCAGGTCTTTGAAGTTGTCGTTTTCCAACAGCCGGTGGTAACGGGCGATAGCCTCGTTCAACTGCGTCATCGTGGACTGGTATCTTTCTGCCACCAGTATCCCACAAAGTGTTGCAATCAGGAAACATCCGCACTTGCGGGATGCCGTTCAAAAGCAACAAAACAAAGCGTTTATTTCTTCGCACCTCCCGTGCGCACAGGAACTGCGTGACGCCGGTGTGACACACCTTGCGGCCTTCCGCCGTCTACAAGCAAGGAGGTTCGTAACTTGAAGTTCACACTCCAGATCGCACTTATAACTGGTCTTCTCATCAGTGCTGGATGCTCCCGGGAAACTGCATCACAACCCCAGGCACAGCAGCCGCAGGCGCAGCAGGCGGTACCGCCCCAGCAGGAGGCATCGCCGCTGACTCCCGCACCGGCGTCTAACCCGCAATCTCCGTCTCACGCCGCTCAGCAGCCGCAGTCCGGCGTGCCTTATGCGACAGGCCCGACCAGCGCTCCGGGAATGGCGCCAAGACCGCGCGTGGAGCCGCGGACGTCGGCCACCACGGGGTCTCGCAGGGCTGCCGTCGTGGATGATGAGATTGCCGACGACCGGCCGCGCACCGCTGTTCGTAAACGATCGAAGAAGAAGTCAACCGCAATCGTGGCCGGAAGCGCGGGTGCAGGAGCCGCAATCGGCGCCCTTGCCGGCGGCGGAAAAGGCGCAGCGATCGGAGCAATCGCCGGCGGAGTCGGCGGGCTCATATACGACCGCAAGACGGCAAAGAAGCGAGAGCGGGTCGACGAGCGCTAACATCCTAACGTGTCTGACCTGAGCTTCGAAGTATGCGTCGCTGAAGTGAAGCGCCGCCTTAACGCGGGCGAGCCGCTTCACCTCATCGACGTACGTCAGCCGGAAGAGCATGCGGTTGCACACATTGACCCCAGCCGCCTGGTGCCGATGGGCGAGGTACCGCAGGCGCTTCCCGAGCTGGAAAGTAAGGCTGACGAAGGCACTTTGATTGTCTTCTGCCACCACGGCGTCAGGAGTGCGAACGTGGTCCAGTGGCTTCGTGGACAGGGCGTAACCGAGTGCCAGAGCATGGGCGGAGGAATCGACGCCTGGAGCCTTGAAGTTGACCCTTCTGTCCCGCGCTATTAGCTCTTACCATCACGCGATCCCGGCGCGCGTTCACTGAACGTCAGTGCACGCGTTGGATTCGTCACAACCAGCTTGCGTATCTGCGCATCGGTGACACCGGCGCTTCGCAGAGCAGGCAGGAACGCGTCGAACAAGTACACATAGCCGTTGTATTGCCCCCCGCCGGGCTCTCCCACGCGGTACCACCCCGAGTCCTGCGAGATCAACAACTGGTCAAGGTACCCGGCTTTGATCAGATCCGTCACGGCCTCCAGATGCAACTGGTGCGTACTTTGGCTGATGCCGTCGAACTCGAGCCATGCTCCGGCCTCAACCGTGCGCAGGTGCACACCGCGGTCCCGCTCGGACTGGGCGTGTACCCAGACGAAAGCCTGCGGCGAGACCTGCTGCCGTTTTGCAAGTTCAAGAATGCTGAGTGCAGCGCGGCCGTCACCGCAGTGCACGTGCATGCGCAGTCCCGTCGCCCGGTGGCAGAGGCATGCGGCAGTCACCAGCTTCAGATCGATGCCTGATAGTGGACCCGCATCGACCCCGATCTTCAGGAAGCCCGGTCGAACGCCGGACCCATCGATGCCGTGCCGGTACTCGGCCGTCCACCGGTCAGACAGCTGCTCTGGCGACTCCGCAAGTGCGTACTCGGGCACGTGCTTGTCGCCGTTCGCACCATAAAGGCCCGTGTTGGTGATGATCTGCAAGTCACAAGCTTCCGAAAGCCGGCGCAGAAGGTGGGGATCGCGGCCAAGATGTGCAGGAGTGCACTCGACGAGCGCACGGCAGCCACGGCTCTGCAGCTCTCGCAGCTTCGGAAGAGCGACACGGAACACCTCGTCAGCGTTGTACCGCCCCGGGTTGGCGTCCCTGGCTCCTACAAAGTCCACCAGCACATGCTCGTGAATGAGCGTCGTGCCCAGCCGCTCGGGCCGTACCTCCCCGCGCACGGTCTGCACCCGTGGCCTCGCCGGAGCTGCGCGAGACCTCGAAAGTGTCACCGTCACGCAAGCGAGAAAGCGTCTCCTGTCCATGGTTGCTGAAACCTGGGCGATATTGTAAACGTCGCGACAGACGGGTTATGGCCATCACCAGTTGTCTCCTTCCCGTCGCGGTGCTAATCGCTTCCGCGGGCTCCTTAGTTGCCGGCGACGGCGAAGGACGCCGAATTCGGCTGGGAGGGGTGTCAGCAGGCGTTAGCCACATCAGCGGTGGTGGCGGCTGGTATGGGCCAGGCTGGTATGGCCCGGGGATGTACAGCCCTCTGATGTACGGCCCAGGCTATGGCGGCGCTTGGGGGCCGGCGTGGTGGCACCCGATGTGGTATGGCGGGTGGGCGCACCCGGGCTTTTGGAACGGCTTTGCACAGGGAGCGGGGATGGGCGAGGTGAAGCTGGATCAGGGGCCGAAGGATGCGCTGGTCTACCTTGACGGCGCTTTCGCCGGGCCGGTGAGAAAGCTGAAATCCATGTGGCTCCAGCCTGGAGTCTACGAGCTGGAAGTCCGGAACGACGGAGGCGAGCTGTGGTCAAAGAAGATCTACGTCCTGAGCGGGAAGACACTACAGCTGAAACCCGAGTTGCAGGTAAAGGCCGAGGTGCGCAAGTGAGGCGGTCTCTCGCGGTCACGTTGCTGTGTGCTGCTTCGTTAGCAGCGGCAGATCGTGGTTTACCTGCGCGATCGTCTGCGGCGGACTACCCGGCTCAGGAGAGCGGGAAACAGGTTACGCTCGCCGCCGAGTACATGCCTCGAGATCAGGTAACGGGCTCCTTCTCGACCGATCTTTCCCGCTACGTTGTCTTCGAAGTGGCGGTTTATCCAGCTAACGGCAAATCACTGGACGTTTCGCATCTGGACTTCGCCTTGAAGGCGGACGGGCGCACTGTGCGACCGGTAAATGGCCGCGCCATAGCCGGATCGAACCAGAGGCGTGGCCAGGCACGCAGCAAGGATATTCTGCTCTTTCCGACTATCGGGCTCACAACGGGCTCGTGGGGTACGGGAACAAGCGTCGGAGTCGGTGCCGCAACAGGAGGCGGACCTCCTGGCCCGGCATCCACGGACCGGGATCGCGACGTCATGCAGCAGGAGATCGACGACCGCATCCTGCCTGAGGTGACTACGAACAAGCCGGTCGCTGGATACCTGTTCTTTCCCGTCAGCCCCGGACGGCGCCGCCCTTCCAGCTACGTGCTGGAATACAACGACGGCACCGGCGCCGAAGTTCGCATCGCCGTACCTGCCAGCGACAAATAGATCACTCGTATCGCAGGGCCATGATCGGATCGACCTGGCTCGCCCGAACAGCGGGAATGAACCCAGCGAGGACCGCGACGGCGGTCAGGAGCGATAGCGCAGCTCCAGCGCTGACCCAGTCCGCCGGTGGGACGCCAAAAAGCTGTGACGAAACATAGCTGCTGAGTGCCCACGACATCGGGGCGCCGAGTGCGAGCCCGATTCCGAGCAGCAACAGCACCTCTCGCATGACCAGCCATCGGACAGCGCCTACGGGAGCACCCAGCGCCATTCGGAGTCCGATCTCCTTCGTACGCCGGGCAACCACGAACGCCATCACGCCATACAATCCGATCGCAGCAAGAATGGTCGCAAGAGCACCGAAGGCAGCAGAGAGAATGGCGATGAGCCTCTCCGTGGCGAGCGTCTCCTCAAGCTGTGTCTCGAGGTTCTTAACCTCGTAGACGGGAATGTTCGCGTCCAGTCGCGCTACCTGCTGGCGCAGTGCAGCGTACATTGCGGCGGGCGGCAATGAACCCCGCACGTAGAACGTCGCCGACGAGGGAAACTTGCCCTGCAGCAGCGGGACGAAGACCTGACGCCGGACTCCTTCACGCGGGCCCTCGTACAAGTGGTCCTCGACAACGCCCACAATTTCGATGTCGAGTTTTGTCTCAGGAGAGACACCGAATCCCAGGTGCCGTCCGACCGCAGTGCGTTCACCAAAGAAGTGCTTCGCGAATTTGCGGTTCACGATAGCAACCTTCGCTGTCGTTTCACCTTCGTCCCGTGAATCGAAGTCCCGACCCTCCAGCAGCGGGACACCCATAGTTTTAAAGTAGCCCGGCGCAAGGGCGTTCATGTAGGCCTGCATGTCTTCGCCGTCTTTGGCCGTGTGCCCCTCTACCGACATGCTCGAGTCCCACTCATCGCCGCGCAAAACACCTACAGAGGCAAAGCTTGCGGACCGAACACCGGGCAGCGCCCGGACGTTGTCCAGCAACTGCCGATACAGCGACCTCAGTCGCGGAACATCGTAACCGTTCAGCGCGGGGTTGATCTCAAACGTGACGAGGCGGCCGAGGTCGTTGAAACCGGTATCGACGGAACGCAGATTGTAAAGCGAACGGACGAACAGGCCGGATCCCGCGAGCAGCAAAAACGACAACGTCACCTGCCAGACCACGAGCGCCTTTCGCATCCACACCGATCCGGCGGGTGCAGCCACCGCTCCGGCGACGTCCTTAAGCGTGTTCCAAAGGCTGACGCGCAGCGCCTGCAACGCCGGCGCAAGCCCGAACAACAGCGTCGTGACCACCACCAGAACTGCATTGAAAAGCAAGATGCGGCCATCCGGGGTCGAACGCAGCGTCATCGTGACGGAATCGCCCGGGAGGAAGGACAGCAGGCCTTTGATCGTCCATACCGAAAAGCCAATGCCCAGGATTCCGCCGGCCAGCGACAGGAGCAGGCTCTCGGTGAGCAGCTGCTGCATCAGCTGCCGGCGCGAGGCGCCGATCGCCAGGCGCACCGCAATCTCTTTCTGCCTGGATACCGCCCTTGCAAGCAGCAGGTTTGCAACGTTTGAGCACGCGATCAGCAGTACCAGCCCAACCATGCACATGAGCACGATCAGCGCCGTTGAGAATCGTTCGCGCATGCCCGAGTACCCGGTAGCGGCAGGAACCAGTCGTATCTGGCGTTTGAGAAAGAGATCGCGGTTATACTTTGTCGTCTTCGCCATCTCCTTGCGTGTCAGCTCATCACGGAGGATTTGGTTCAGCAGGCCCTGGGTTGATGCCTTGGCGGAGTCGGGCGTGTAGCCGGGCTTCAGGCGCGCAAACATGTTGATCCACTGGCTGCGGCGGTCGCCCATTCCATCCCAGCCCGGCGTTACCGCAGGTTTCATCTGGATGGGGATGCGGATCTGGGGAGAACGCACAGGGTCAATCCCGTGGAACCCGGCCGCTGAAACCCCGACGATTTCCATTGGATAGTTGTTGACCAGCATCTTCTGGCCAAGCACCTTCGGG
>DASQEG010000391.1:0-1710 GCA_035633775.1 Bryobacteraceae bacterium | reverse complement strand
GCATCTTCGTTCCTGAGCTTTTTCTCTAGGCGTGCCGTATCCCACATGGTGCGAAACAACAGATCGTCCCGCAGATTCCGGTTGATGGCACGGCGGTAAAGTACAATTGCCTTCTCCGGCTGGCCGGCAGCGGCAAGCCACCGCGCAAGGCCCACCATCTCCGCACCGTGGCTCAGCGGAGCGTTCTCAGGGTCGCGGAATGCCCACGGGACGATCGCTGTCAGGCAGGCGAGCGTAAGAATATCGAGCGCGTTGTGATGGAGTATGGGCGCAACCCTGTCTACCTCGCGCGTACGCAGATACTCGAAGTAGACGTAGGGAATCATGTCTCCGGGCAAATCGCCCTGCCGCTCGACTCCGAGGATCTGGTTCTCCAGATCAACCAGACGGCAACTGTCAAAGCGCAGCTTCCACAGCCTGCGCGCGCCGAACAGCAGATCCAGATGCTCAAGCGAGGCAAACGGCGGGCGCCGTCGAGCCATTCGGTATCGCGTCTCGAGCAGCGGCTGATCGTACGTTCGCCCGTTGTACGTGATGAGCGTATCGAACTCGCTCAAGTGCTCGGAGAGCGCATGCAGCAAACTCGCCTCTTCGGCCGGCTCCCGCATGAAGAACTGCTTCAGACGGAATCCCTCAGGGGTGATGCGTCCGACCCCGATCAGAAAGGCGTAGGTACCCGCGCCACCGGCGAGGCCCGTTGTCTCGGTGTCGAGGAAGGCCCATTTCGCGGCCGGTGAGTTCCGCGCCGTGCCGCCCGACAAGGCTTCCAACAGGTCAGGAGGCAACTCGGAAAGCGTGGAGATGTCGAGCGATCCATGCCTGCGATGCGCCTCCCAGATGCGCTCGGTTTCGAAGTGCGAGCCGTGCGGCGTCTGAACCTCGCTGCCACTCAGCCACTCCTCGACGTGATACTTCGCCGGCCGGTACTCCATCCAGGGCGATGGCGTCGGCGTCAGTGGAGCGGCAGAACGAGCGTTGGCATACTTCAGATCGACGCGGGCGATGCGGCGTCGAAGGAGCGCGAGTTGTTCCTGAATATCCTGCAAGCGTTCGCCGTTTCTTTGCCAGTTTACAACGAAGCGTGGAGAACTGCTGCCAATTCCTCACCGGACAGTACAACCGGGTTTGCGTTCATGCTGTTGGCGCGCGCCGCCTTGTCAACCAGTTCAGGGCTGTCCGTGACGCCCCAGTGTGCGAGACCGGGGATTTCCAGATCCGAGCAGAGCTCGAGCAGCCATTCGACCGCATGCTCCGGTTCCGCATCGTCACGCCCGGTCAGGACGCGAGCGACGGTTGCGAAGCGCTCTAGGCGTTCCGGTGCGCGGTTGCGTACGGCCCGCAAGTTGACCTCGAACCCGTGCGGGAGGATTGCGGCACACACGCTGCCATGGGGTGCTGGATACATACCTCCGACCGGAGCAGCGAACCCGTGCACCACACCGAGACCGGCATTGGCCAGGGCCAGGCCGCCAAGGAGCGCGGCGAAGGACATGTCGTTACGAGCGTCTGCGTCATGTCCGTCACGAAAGACGGATCGCAGGGACCGTCGTACCCGCTGCATTCCTTCGGTGCAGAACATGTCTGTCAGTGCGTTTGCGCGCACGGAGATATATGGCTCGATCAACTGTGTCAGCGCGTCCAGACCCGTGCTGGCCGTAACCTCGCGGGGCAAATCCAAGGTGAGCTCAGGATCTACGACGGCGGCACGCG
>DASQEG010000390.1:0-2490 GCA_035633775.1 Bryobacteraceae bacterium | reverse complement strand
GTGATACCCCGCCGGACAGCCGTGCGGGTCCGAGATACAGGGTTTGCATGGGACGGACCATGTGGGAGGTCGCGGCGTTCCAGCGGACCGTTACGTCCCCTGATCGCGGCCTGAACTTACCGCGGCCGCACTCGACGATGTTGCCACCGCACGGAGGCTGCCGGGAACGGTTGTGACCTGGTGTCAGTAGCCGTTCAGGTGCCAACGAGCAGTGGCGACGGCTCCGGGTAGTAAAAGCTGAACAGGCCGGCAAAAAGGCTTTCGTCGGCTACGACATCAAGGTTGCACAAATGCAGCATCGGTGCCCGGGTATTCAGGGTCTGCATTGTCGGCCGAAAGCCAGAATGAATAGTCTTCATCGGCCGGCAGCCACTTTACGAGGTCGTCGCTTTCGAACTAGTAGCGCGCTTTTGCGGTACGTGCCGCGCAGGGGGTTGCAGCCAGCAGCGTTGAGCGACGGGCGCTTCTGACCCATGTGCCGGTAAGGATCGCGGAATAGGTGGTCCGCTCTGAATAGTCGGAATCGTGAAGGGACCGCAGAAAGTCCTTTGATTTTTCGGATTTGTCCGCATGGTCCAGATCCATCCACACAGCCCGGAGGGACGACGCCGGCCGAAGTGGATAACGATACTCGTAATCGGCACGGCGCGATTAATGCACGGGCGGACGCTGTGTGATGTCGTTCGGGAGAGTTTCATCGCGGACGCCGCGAATAGAAGGAACCTCGCGAGCGGAAGGACCGCAATGCGTCCGGTTACTCGCGCATTCACCCGATATAGAGGGCGGCGAACGAACAAATCTCTCAGAAAACGGGAACCCTGCCCCGGGCAGGCGTCAACTGCAGTTACTGCCATATTAGGTGTACCCGGAAGGATACCTCCGCCTGATGAAACCGAAAGAACTTCGGATATCGCCGAACGATATCACCCTGCAACACTGTGCCGGGTCGCGAAAGCGATCATGTGTTTCGGGTTGAACGAATATACTGCGAATCCCCCTCGACGAAGCACTTCCACCACTGCGCCGCGAGGAATCTCAATGCCAATAGCGACTGACTCGGGATCCTTCAGCAAGCTTCCAGATGTGCTCGACCGCCTTCCGGTCAATGACCGGGTGTCCAGCGTCCAGAATGCAAGCTTGGTGGCTTTCTGTCTCCCAGTCAATTCTGACGAGGTATAGGTATCGCTCTGACAACGCAGCGCGGTGTCGCAGGGGTAATTGGCACCCTCGCCGGTGTGGTCCGAGTTCGGTTACTGCTGATCGCAGTTGGACATCTGGGTTCAAGGGAACAGGGCGATCCGCATCCCAGTATTAGCAATTTCCAGTCGCCATTGTTGGCCCGTTGGGCCGAAAGCGGGAAGGTAAGCTACCATGCTCAGGCACAACGAGGAGTGAAGCTTGAACAGATCCCGCGTAGTTTCACTTGTTCTCTGGATGACAATTGGCCTGCACGCAGTCGCACAGATGCAGGCTCCACGCGTGTTCATTCTGATTGGTCCGCCGGGCAGTGGCAAAACGGTACAAGCCCGCCAGCTGTCCAGGCAATACAAGATCCCGGCGATCTCGATGGCAGAACTGCTGAAGCAGGAAGTCGGCCGCAAGACGCCAATGGGCAAAGCACTGGCGGCGTCACTGGAATCGGGTGAACTGGTAGCGGATGCTCCGGCGAACCAGTTGATGAAGGGACGACTGCTGAGGGCTGACGCAGGACGCGGCTTTATTCTCGATGGCTATCCCGCATCCGAGGGACAGGCCCGGGCGCTGGACGCGTTTCTTGCCGAACACAGCTTTACCAAGCCTGTGATCATCGTCATCAATGCACCCGAAGAGGTCCTGCGCAGCCGCATGACAGGGCGACGCCGAGCTGACGATCAGCCCGCGAATATCGATAGGCGTCTGGCGGACTATAGACAGGTTGGGAGAGTTGTCGAGCAGTGGTACGGGTCCGAGCGCATTGTTCGTGTCGATGGGGCGGGCACTCCTGCTGAAGTCACGGCACGCATCGCGCAAGGTATCGATGCGTTGCCTTCGGCCGGCGAACTGAAAGTCAGGACGCCGCTGAACGCACAGTAGCGGCCTCTGCTTCCGGCCTGATGAACAGCCAGCAGACCGAAGCCATCAGGTACAACGCCGAAAGGACGTGCAGTGGAGCGCTCCAGTTGTTGAAGCGATCCACTATGTAAGCCAGAACGATCGGGCTCAGAATACCGCCGACCTGACCAGCGGTATTCATCGTCGCACTTAGCACCCCGGCGTTGCGGCCACCGAGCCCGATCGCCGTTGACCATGCGGGCGCGAGCGTGAACATCGAGGCCGCTCCCCCGACCGCAATCAGCAAGCCCGCAAGCCTGCCGTCGTCTACGAGCGTACCGGCCAGCATAGCCCCTGCGGCGATGAAGTAACCAACGGCGCCGACGCCGCAACGGCCGATGCGGCTGCCAAACCGGTGGGACAGAGCGTCCATCGTGATGCCGCCCGAAAGGTCCGCAA
>DASQEG010000389.1:0-10273 GCA_035633775.1 Bryobacteraceae bacterium | reverse complement strand
CAAGTGATGGCCACTCTTGAGGGGGAATCAGCTGGCCGTGTATATCGTACAACTCGCGTGCCGCGAACCGATCGCGCTGGACAGAGGCCTCGTCGCTGCTGAGGTCAGTAATGTCGCGGAACGACTGATTCGTGGCGACGAACGAGCCGTCGGCGCCGACGATGTACATGGGACAAGGCAGCGCTTCGATCATCGCTGCCTGCTGTGAAAGCAAGCTCCCGTCCATGGCTGTGTGCCGCACCGGGTCACGTCATCGCGCCCGAGTAGGGGACCGCTCTTCAGCTTAGCGTCTCACCGGCGCTTTTGGAAGGTGCATCTGGAGCCCGGTAGCTGCAATGACGCAGCGACCGGGCCCGGGGGGACTATCGGATGCCCAGATAGGTGATAGTGGTGCGCTGCGTTGCTGCCGCACCGGCTTTGTCCGTGACTGTCACCTCAAACGTGTAGTCACCGATTCCGGAGCCGAAGTAAGCCCTCGCCCGGGCGCTTCCCGCGTCCAGAAGACTTGCCTTTCCGTCAACGGACCGCCAGGAGTAAGTCAGCCCCCCGCCCGTCGACCCGGAAGCGTCGAGGAGGTATTCAGTTTCGGTAGTAACAGCTTTGTCTGAACGTATGCGGGCCGAAACGGATGCCTGCGGCAATACGATCCGGTAGATCGTCGTGCTGCCGCTCACTTCATTGGCTGTGACGAGCAACGGCTCACCCGTCGGACTCTCAGCAGCCGGTATGACCAGCAGTCCCTCGGGACCGTGATCGCCCGCCGTGCCTGCCTCCGGACGTCCCTCGGCAAGTCGTCCCCATGTGTAATGAACGAACCTGGGCGAGCGGACATCGGTGATGTCGTAGACCATTACTCCTCCCATACGCTCCAATGCGATGAACGCGTACGTCCGGTTGCCGAACGTTGCGGTGACAATCGTCTCTGGCTCCGGCCCCTTGTTGTCGCTGCGCGTGTCGAGACCGCCCGAGGCATCAGAGTTAAAAAGGCGCGGAAACTCTTTCGCTGTCAACTGCTCGAACTGGTCACCGCTGTCCCAGACGAGATTACCTTCGGTGTCCCAGACGGAGAACGAACGTCCGCCGAGCGTGTACAGGCGATCGTAGTCGCCGTCCCCATCCGTATCGCCGGAGGCTTTCGTGACCGTGAGGCGTCCAAGATTCTCATTGCGGGCGAGGTTCGGTGCGTCCGGGAATGCCGTTGCGTCCAGCTTCAGGGCGCCGACACGCGCCTCTTCAGCGAAACCGTCGTACTCGCGGGCATCACCCTCGTTGGCCGTCAGCAGATACGTCCGGCCACCCTGCGAGATTGCGGCGATACCGTCGGGCATGTACATGCCGAAGATCGGCCAGTTACGAATGTCGATCTTGTTGTCACGGTCGCTGACGTCGAGGCCGTTGCCCGCTTTGGAATGGTCCTTGTACCCAAGTGGCAACACCCGAACGATGCGGGCGCCGGCAACATCGATCTCGGCGATAGCGTTGTTTTCCTGCAGAGTCACCCACGCTCGTGTGCTGTCGGGAGACACGGCAATGTACTCGGGCTCGACATCCTGCGCGAAGCTCGCCCCGGGACCAAAAATGCGCATGCCCGGCGAAACGGTGGCGGTGTTCCACTCTGTGAACCGGACCTGCCGAACCGAGGGATTCGCAACTCCCTTCGCGAGATCGATGACGGTTACGGAGCCTTCAGGATCCGTGGCGTAATTGGCGCTCGGCTCACCTTCATTGGCGGTCAGAACCCATCGACCGTCCGGCGAAAACGTCACCATGTCAGGCACCGCCCCAGTCGGGACGTGATTTTGATACCGGCCTTGTGCGTCGAAGAAAATTACCGATCCGGCGTCGGTGCGGCGGGCGGCTTCAACAGCCACGGCTACGACTCCGTTTTTCACGGCGATGCTGTTGGGTGCGTTGCCCCAAGCCGGATCGATGCGGATTGCCTGAACCGGGCGGGGCTGTGACGGGCTGTCAAGATCGAGCACGTCGATCTGGCGCCGGTCTCCGTTGACGACGAAAAGGCGGCGGCTCGCCGCGTCGTACGCAGATATTTCCGCGGATCCGCGATTGAACACTCCCGTCAGATGCGTCCCGAGTTTCTCCAGCCGTAATTCCTGCGCGCAAAGTGTGCTCAAAGCAACGAGGCACGCTGTTCCCAGTGTCTTCAATCAGTTCTCCGGTTCGCTGAAGCGAAGCAGTCATGCTCGCAAATCATTGTTACGTTGTGATGAAACCTGACGCGCACCACACGGGCCATGCGACGATAAGCGAAATGGAATGGAGCACATTTCCGAGTCGCCGCGAGATGGGGGAAGCGTCGGCTCGCGCAGCCGCAGAAGCACTGCGGTCGGCTATTCAGCGGGAAGGCCGGGTGGCAGTGATCTTTGCCTCTGCAGTGTCGCAGAACGAGTTTCTTGATGCTCTTGCGGCTGACAAGTCGATTGACTGGTCCAGGGTCACAGCGTTCCACATGGACGAGTACATCGGAATTGCAAGCGGGCATCCTGCTTCCTTTCGCCGCTTCCTGAACGAACGTCTGTGGTCACGCGTCACGCCGTCCGTTTTCCATGAGCTCCAGGGCGACTCGCCAGATATCGACACTGAGATCGAGCGCTATTCAGATCTGTTGGACCGCGAACGCCCTTCGATTGTCTTCGCCGGCATCGGTGAGAACGGTCACCTCGCATTCAACGATCCACCCGTCGACTTCAACGACTCGCAAGCCGTACGTGTTGTGCATCTGGATGAGGTCTGCCGAATGCAGCAGGTTCATGACGGAGCTTTCGCGCACATCATGGATGTTCCTCCCACCGCGCTGACGCTTACGGTGCCTGCGCTTATGCGCGCACAGAAGATTGTTCTCAATGTCCCGGGCCGGAACAAGGCCGAAGCGGTGCGGCGAACGGTGGAGGGTCTGGTGACGCCGGAATGCCCTGCATCGATCCTGCAGCAGCATGCGAACGCAGCACTCTACCTCGATACGGATTCGGCTTGCCTGCTGCAACAGCCTTCGGGAACGACATCAGACAAGCAGCGCGTCGACGGAACTGCAGGTGCGGGCGAGGAGCTCGGGCCCGTCGGTGAGGACAGTCGCCCGACCAGGTCCTCCGGGTCTCCAGCGCTGTAGAAAGCGCTCCGACGGGTAGCCGCGGAAGACACAAACGGCTGGAGTGCCGGTGGCGCAGGCGACGTGAGCTCCCGCTGAATCGTATCCCACGTACAAACGTGCCCGGCCGATCGCGGACGCAAACGGAGCGAATGGACCTTCGTAGAGCGTTACTCTGCTCAACGATTCCGCGGCAGCTCGAGCGCGCGCGGTTTCCTCGCCTCCAGCACCGCCATCCAGCAGCACCGTAAGGCCGAGCTCGCACAAGTAATGCAAGAGCTGTGCCTCGAACGCTCCATCGACTCGCTTCACGGGGTTCCCGCCCGTCCCGAAACTCACAGCAACGTCGCAGGGCATCGACGAAGCCTGCGGTGCAACAAACGGCTTCCCCGCCTCGCCGAACACCTCTGCCGTCCAGAGCGCCGTTAACGCACGCAGTGGCAGCGCGCTGTCCGCCCGATAAGCGCGGCTTTCGAAAAAGACGTAGTTCTCTTCCGGGCAAACGGGCAGCATCCCGAGCTGCGTTAGCCGTGAATCGGGATCGATCACGAGTGTCCGCGGTCGGATTGTAAGGACAGGCCTACGACTGAGCTTTTCCTTCAGGCCGCCGTGTCGAGGATAGGACAGAGGCAGGTGCTGCAATCCGCGCATTCCGCTGAATAACTCGAAGTTCTTCTCAGGACCCGCGAAGCAGATTGCAGCGCGGGGAAAACGCCGGTGCAGCGCATTGAGGACAACAGATGTGACCGCAACATCAGCCCCGAGCGTGACTCTCGACAACACCACCACTGTTTCGGGCTCACCCGCTGCGTAGGCGGCGCGTTGGCGCACACGACCGTAGCGTTCAACGATCGCATCGGCGTCCTGTGAAGGGTCGGTGATTTGCAGCACGCGTGCAAACAGGCGAGCGTAGCTGTCGCAGTGCCGTGGTTCAAAAAGGTCAGCGAGGCGTTCCACAACGACCGCGAACATTGCCCGGCCCTCGTCCTCGACCATAGCCTGCTCGATAAGTGATGTGGGTGGGTCTTCACCGGCAAGCAGCCGGTGAAGCAGCTCCGTGCAGGCCTCAGCCGCCAAGGTACTTGCCGACGAGAAGATCCAGCCGGGCACGGGTTTCCGCCGGCACTGCAGATGCATTGGTGATCAGCGCATGCTTGAGCGAGGAGCCGCATTTGCAGCTGCGCGCATAGGTCAGGCGCTTTACCGAGGCGGATACCACACGGCAGGCGTTCTCCGCATTCCGAGTGAGATTCTCAATGATCTCGGTGACCGTGACCGCGTCGTGATGCGGATGCCAGCAATCGTAATCGGTAACCATGGCCACCGTCACGTAGCACATCTCCGCTTCGCGTGCCAGCTTGGCTTCGGTCAGGTTCGTCATGCCGATCACGTCCATTCCCCACGATCGATACACATTGGACTCGGCCCTTGTGGAGAACGCCGGTCCTTCCATGCACAGATACGTCCCACCGCGTTTTGCTCTTACGCCTGCTTCGGAACATGCGTCCGCCACGATCGACGCGAGTTCGCCACACACGGGATCAGCCATGCTTACGTGTGCCACAAGTCCCTCGCCAAAGAAAGTGGCTCTTCGCGCGACAGTGCGGTCGAAGAACTGATCGGGGATTACGAACTCCAGCGGCCGATGCTCTTCCTTCAGAGAGCCGACAGCGCTGAGCGACACAATCCGCTCCACGCCGAGTTGCTTCATGCCCCAGATGTTGGCGCGATAGTTCAGATCCGAGGGCATGATGCGATGCCCCCGTCCGTGACGTGCGAGAAACGCGACGTTCTGTCCGGCGAGGGTTCCTACTACGAAAGCATCGGAAGGACTGCCCCACGGCGTGTTAACTGCGAGCTCTCTCGTTCCTTCAAACCCCGGCATCGCATAAAGCCCGCTACCGCCTATAATTCCAATCCGCGCTTCGGCCAAATCTGGTCGTCTCCTCTAGTTCAATACAGCGGACAACTCTGCGTCTGCGGTTCGGTACCGCCGCTCGACATACTCCTCCAGCATCCGAATGAAGGTTGCGACAATCGCATCGCCTCGGAGCGTGGTGACGAGTTTTCCATCGACGTACACCGGCGCTACCGGCTCTTCGAATGTTCCGGGGAGAGAGATGCCGATGTTGGCGTGCTTCGACTCGCCGGGCCCGTTCACAACGCAACCCATTACGGCGACCTTCATCTCCTCCACTCCCGGATGCTGCTCCTTCCACACAGGCATCTGCTGCCGAAGATACGTCTGAATCTGATCCGCCATCTCCTGGAAAAAGGTGCTGGTGGTGCGTCCACAACCGGGACATGCCGCCACCTGAGGAGTAAAACTCCGAAGTTCCAGGGACTGCAGAATCTGCTGACAAACGACCACTTCTTCCGTGCGATCCCCGTTTGGCTGCGGCGTCAGGGACGCACGGATTGTGTCGCCGATGCCTTCCTGCAGCAGCACGGCAATCCCCGCGGTAGACGCGACGACGCCCTTCGATCCCATGCCCGCCTCAGTCAGACCGACATGCAGCGGATAATCGCATCGCCGGGCCAGATCGCGATAAACGGTGATCAGGTCCTGAACACCACTGACTTTTGCACTCAGGATGATCTTGTCATGCGCGAGGCCGTGCCGCTCGGCTGCTTCGGCCGACAACAAGGCGCTGGCCACGATGGCGTTCATCGTAACGGCTCGCGCATCCAGCGGCTCACGAAGTCCGTTGTTTTCGTCCATCATCCGGGTGAGCAGGGCCCCATCGAGCGAACCCCAGTTCACACCGATGCGGACGGGGCGGTCATACTCGACCGCCGCGTCGATCATCGTCCGAAAGTTATCGTCAGTTTTGCGGCCGATGTTAACGTTGCCCGGGTTGATTCGATATTTCGCGAGCGCGCGGGCGCAATCGGGATATCTCCGCAGCAGCAGGTGACCGTTGTAGTGGAAGTCGCCGACCAGCGGCACGCGGACACCAAACATGGCCAGAGTTTCGGCAATTTTCGGTACCGCCTGCGCAGCCTCGTCCGTGTTGACGGTGATGCGTACCAGCTCCGAACCGGCCTGTGCCAGGGCCATGACCTGGTTTACCGTTGCCGTAACGTTCGCCGTATCGGTGTTCGTCATCGACTGCACCACGATAGGATGGCCGCCACCGACCTTCACACCACCTACGTCAACCGCGACGGAGTTGCGCCGCGGAGATGCTGCCATTCGTACCTCCGTGTATTCCAAGCCATTCTAGCGTGGAAGGCCGTTTATCCTGATGTGTATGACCTCCGGGAGGGCTCGTTCGGCCGCCATTCTGCTTGCCTGGTGCGCTGTATGCAGCGCGCAGACCGATAAACAACCTCCGGCGCTGCCGCAGGGTGTCACGGTGGAAGCAAACGTAGCTTACGGGCAACATCCGCAGACCGTTCTGGACATATTTGTGCCCACAGCGAAGGTCGGACAGAAACGCTGCGGTGTTCTGGCGATCCATGGTGGCGGCTGGGTAAACGGAACTAAGGAAGCCGTGGTGCGCAGGATCGTTTTGCCCTGGCTGACGCACGGTTGCGTCGTCGCTAATGTCGAGTACAGGCTGGCCGCGGCGGCTCCGGCCCCGGCGGCGGTCGAGGACGTGCTGCAAGCTGCCAGCTGGTTTCGGCGAAATGCGAAGCGGTGGAACGTGGACGACGATCGGCTGATCGCGGTTGGGACATCGGCGGGCGGACACCTGGCGCTGATGGCTGGCCTGACGACGAAACAGGCGAAGCTGGGGCCGGCAACGAAGTTTGCGGCAGTGGTGAACTTCTACGGGATCACAGATGTTGAAGACCAGCTCGGAGGCGAAAACGCGCGCAAGTACGCGCTCACCTGGGTGCCGGAGGGACCCGAGCGCATGGAACTCGCGCGGCGGGTTTCGCCGATCAGCTACGTTCGGAAGGACGTGCCTGCAGTGCTCACTATACACGGAACAGCGGATACAACAGTGCCCTACGAGCATGGGGTCAGGATCACCAAAGCGCTGCGGGATGCGGGCGCGGATGCCGAGATGATTAGCGTTCCCGAAGGCAAGCACGCCTTAACCGAAGAACAGTACTCCCAGGCCTGGGAACAGATCTTCGCGTTTCTTGAACGACGGCGATTGCTGGGGCAGCACTAACCGCATGGTGAAGCTTGGCTCGATTCGCTGGAAGGGCCGCTGTAGCCGCCATCCGGGCTATGCGCCCGAGATCGACGGACTTGGCGGTATTCGGGGCGGCTGCAAGAGGTGCGAGATGCTGCTGGAGATTTGGCATACGCACCACCGGCTGATTCGGCTAATGCGCGAGTTTGGCTCCCGGACAGACGACTCTACACCAAAGCCCGCGGACAGTGCACCTGCCGACGATCGGCAAATGTCACTGCTGGACGGATGAGCTTATGTCCATCTACCGGGAACGCGCTGAAGAGCTCGAGCGGCTCGAACTGCAGATGGGAGTACCTCGCGGACGTCTCGCGCTTGCGCTCGACTTGCTGACGGACGCGATGATCCTGGCGGGGCAACACGGAGTGTACTGCCAAAGCGCCCGCCAGCCGGGAAAACCCGCGATGGACATCCAGACGATTGTCCGCGGAATCGACGATGCCAAGGATCTGATCGGCAGCGTCATGGAAGAGCTGAAGCGCCAGCGTGCCGGCAGCTAGCGCCACGGGCTCTACTCGACGAATCCGATCTCGCGCAGCCCCCTGGCCGGCTGATCGCCTTCGAATGCGATGAAAGACTCGCGCTGACGGCCATTCTCGACCGCAACAGCGAACGGTGCGTTGCCAAAAGGGAAGGCTGCCTTCAGTTTGTCGTGATCGCTGGAGAGTCGGGCGGTCAGCCCGGTTTCCTTGAGAAACCCCGGGGCAAACTGCGGATTCACAGTAGGAATGCCGATAACAGTCACTCCTTCTTTCCAGCGGTACGATGCCATCGCCTTCGCTGCCTGGAAGCAGTGTGAGCACTCTGGATCGAAGAAGTAAAGAAAGTGACGACCCGCTTGCAGTGAGTAGCTCTGGTTCTCGACCACGATGCTCTCCGGAGCCGGGGCTCCCGTCTGGCGTGCGTAGGTGATGCCGAGAGAGGCAAAACCGAACACCACGATTGCAGCAAAGATCACCGCTGGCCCGCGAAGCCCCTCCGGGCGCCGCGACCACAAGCCGGCCATCAGGGCCAGCAGCAGCATGGCACCATCACCGATGAAGAACCCTGGCCCGACCGTGCGCTTTAGCCACGGGAAGCAGGAACAGTCGGCGCCGGTGAGCTCCTTGTAGAAGTAGGCGAAGTAGGCCATGAAGACCACCAGCAGGAAACCGGTTATCCATGCACCCCATCGCCGAAACCTGGGCACAAGAAGCAGTACCCCGCCAAGCGTCTCAGTGATGCCGACCGCAAGCGCAGCGGGCAAGCCGAGCGGCCCGGGCACTTTCGCCTGAACCACACGCGCCGCCCATTCAAAGGGCTCAATCAGCTTCCAAACGCCGGACGAGATAAAGAGCAGTCCGAGGATGACCGCCGAGGCGACCCCGAGGAGGGTCTTCCATGAAGGCAGCTCGACAGAGGACGGTCGGATCTCTGCCTCAGCCACGCTGTTGCTCATATCTATTGATCTATTTTAACGTCAATACCGCGATACATGGATCAGGCTTCCGCTGCCACGCGGACCGCCGGAGTTCCCGGCGCATACCGCCTCCGAACGAGAAAAACGTAGGCCAGAATGCCCGCCAGGAGAAGACCTGCGATCGCCTGCATAGGTGCTTCGTAGCTTCCGGTCAGAGCCACGAGCCGGCCGGTCAGCACGGGAGCGACGATGCCGGAGAGGTTCGAGGCGAAATTCTGCACGCCAGTGATTCTGCCGATCGCCGCTCCGGGCATGAGCGTCTGCGTGAGCGCCCAGTAGTTTGCGGTCGCTAGTCCGAGACCGGAGAGCGAGATGACGGCGAAGATAATCGCCAGCTCGCGTGAGCCGCTCATAACACCGATGATCTCTGTAGAGGCCACAGCAAGCCCGGCAATCGTGAAGCCTTTTCGGACGCGCACGGGATCGGCGCCCCTGGCAATCATTCCGTCAGCCACCCAGCCCGCCGCGACGGCGACAATCGCCATGCCTCCGAAGCTGAACCCTGTGTACCAGCTCATGGACGTAAGAGACATCTTCCATTGCTCGACGAAGTAGGCCGGGAGCCACGTAAGGCAGAAATAGTTGAAGTAGTTGTACGCGAAAGTCCCGATGATGATGCCGTAAATGGCAGGCGTCCGGAATACGGCTGAGAAAGGCACCGCAGCCACGCCGCTCGATTTGATTTGAGAAGCTTCGGTCTGGCGGTCATCATCCTTCGCCAGCAGCCACCAAGGGACCAGCCACAAGAGGCACCCGAGCCCAAGCACGACGAACATGTTCCGCCAGCCGTAGTTGCTCAGGAGTACCACGGCAGCCCATGTTCCTATGGCCGGGCCGAGTTTCGCCCCTGCAAAGAAGATTCCGGTCACCATGCCCCGACGCTTTTCTTCGACGTTGAACCGAATCCAGCGCAGGGCACCAGGCGTGATGATCGCCTCGCCGACGCCAAGGAGTACACGGAGCGCGAACAACTGCCATAGAGCCGTAGCCCACCCGGTTGCAGCTGAGACCAGGCTCCACGTAAAGAACCCGATAGCGAGCGGGGCTTTGACGCCGTACCGGTCTGCGACAGCACCAGCTGGTATCTGCAGGAAGGCGTAGCTCCAGAAGAACGCCGAACTGAGATCCCCGCGCTGCGCATCAGAAAGCTGAAAATAGCTCCTGAAGTCGCTGGAAGCAATCGCAACGGACAGGTTGGTTCTGTCCACGTACGCGATGATATTGGCCACGAACAGCAATCCAATCACTGCCATGGCCTGGGGTGAGATCCGGTTGCTCAAAGCCCGATCAAAATATCACAGAAGAGTCTTACGGTCCGCGGGTTGTGCCCTCACCGTCCGGTGATGTAAAAATGGTTGCGGCTGTAAGGAAGTTGAATCCCTCTTGTATGCGGGGCAACCGACAAAATGCAGAACCGAGTGCTTGCATTCGTGCTCGCGGGCGGGAAAGGTACTCGCCTCTTTCCCCTGACCAAAGAACGGGCAAAGCCGGCAGTCCCTTTCGGTGGCCGATACCGAATCGTGGACTTCGTCCTGAGTAATCTAATCAACTCAGGCATCT
>DASQEG010000388.1:0-7471 GCA_035633775.1 Bryobacteraceae bacterium | reverse complement strand
ATGAGACCGTCGCTCTAACCACCTGAGCTACACCGGCATTTCTCTCAGAGTAGCACTCACCCGCGTGTCGCCTCAACGCCTCGCAGCGACTGGTGAAAGTCCCAAGCCGTACGTACGATGTCCTGTATGTCCATGTACTTGGGTCTCCACCCAAATCGTTCCTGGAGCCGCGATGAATCGGCGACGAGTTCGGCGGGGTCACCTTCCCGTCGAGGTCCAATGACGTGCGGCACTGATTTGCCTGTGACCTGTTCAACTGCCTTCATCACTTCCAGCACGGACTTGCCCGCCCCGGTGCCTACGTTGTAGCGGCCTGATTCACCATTGTCGAGGAGCGACTGCACGGCGGCAATGTGAGCCTCGGCCAAGTCACTTACATGAATGTAATCTCGCACACACGTTCCGTCTGGCGTTGGATAGTCGGTGCCGAAGATTGAGACTGGTTTTCCCGTGTCAACCGCCCGCAGCAAGAGAGGAATTAAGTGTGTCTCCGGCTCGTGTTCCTCACCCAGGCCCGACCCCGGCTCGGCACCACAGGCATTGAAATACCGCAGCGCGATGCTGCGGACGCCGGCGAACGAGTCCAGCCAGCCAAGTACCTTCTCCACCATCAGCTTGGTGTCGCCGTAGGGACTTACAGGTGCGTACCGTGCGTCTTCAGGGATCGGCACCTGCTCCGGATTACCGTACACGGCAGCTGTGGAAGAGAATACCAGGCGCTTAACGCCCGCCTCGCGCATGGCAGTTAGCAGTGACAAGGATCCGCTGACATTGTTGGTGAAGTACAGCTCCGGGTTTTGCGTGGATTCGCCGACGGAAATGTACGCGGCAAAGTGAATGACTGCGTCCACATGCTCGGTCTCAAGGACGGCCTTCAGTTTGGCCGTGTCGAGGAGGGAGAGCTGGTGAAACTTGGTGTCCTGAACGTTGTGACGGTGGCCTCGGGACAAATCGTCCACGACTATCACATCGTAGCCACGCTTCTTCAGCAGGTGCACCGTATGGGAGCCGATATACCCTGCCCCGCCAGTCACAAGTATCTTCGCCATTGATCCGTATTTACCTTCCCATCTCTAAGGAATGTTCCTGCAGTTGATAGATGACCGAGTGCCGCGTACGTGACACCTCTCGATAACGCGAGATCAATCCGCGCAAATCTCCGTACCGCTCAACGCCCAGCTCAGGGTTTAACGGACCCAGCCCGTCAACAATAAAGTGCGGCGGATTCTCTTCGGCCTCGAGCTCCTTCCTGTGGCGTTCCGCCAACGTGGCGAAGGTCGGGCGCGAATTCGTGAGATGCCGGTCTGCAAGGACGCCCGTCAGCGGCTGCGAATCGAGAAAGCGAGTCCCGGCACCCAGCCCTGAAAAGACGTAAATGTCGGGCCGATAACCCCAAACAAGTAAGGTGTCATCGGGATCAGCGAGACCCCGCAGAGTGTCGGCCACCGCTTGACTGTCTTGCATCAAAGCCAGGTCCGACCACTCATGTCCCGATCCTGTGAGGAGATCCAGATAACGAGGTCCGAAACGAGCGGCGGGAATTAACAGCAGCGATAACATCGCGATTCTCCCCCGCCGGTTCACGAGGCTGACCCCTTTAGCTGCCAACAGAATCGCAGGGGGCAGCAGAACAAAGTAGTATCGCGGAAAGAAGCGCAGGCCTGTAACGATGGCTGTGAGCGACAACGCCAGAAGGACAACATAGCGCCATATACCTTCAGGCCGGTTCCATAGCGCAACCGCTGCTCCCGCCACGAGCGTCCCATGGAACCACATCCATCCGGCGGTGCGCCGGAGAAACTCCACCAACGGACTTGCCACGAATGTGTCGCCGGAGTATCTGGCACCCCACGCCCAGACCTGGTTCCAAAAGGCATTTATGTCGACTAGCAGGAGGCCAGACGACTGGACAGCGGCAAATCCTGCAAAGACCGGTAGAGGGCGCCTCCAGCACCACAGCAGCGAGTAGAGAAGAACGATTAAACCCTTCGAATTTGCCCAGAGAGCGATACCTGCACAGACTCCAGCCAGGACTCCCCGCCCTGCTGCTGCGGCGAAGATGGCCAGGAACTGCGGAGCGATCATCAGCACGTCCGGTGTGACAGCTATCACCGCCGCCGGAATCCATAACGTGAGATGCACGCAGACAAGAAAAAACGCCGGGAACCAGGGGTTGCTCCCCCAGATCCGGTGGGCTGCTGCTGCGGCACTCGCGGCGGTCAGCAATACGACGGCCGTACCGGCCAGACGCAGTGGTACGCCCGCTAAAGCACCAAACGATGCATAGTAGAGAGCGTACAGCGGAGGTTTATCAAACCAGATGTCGCGGTACAGCCCTCGACCATCAAGCAGCTGACGTGCCGCAGCCAGACCGTAAGCTTCTTCGACCCAGACCAGATCCGTGTGAGCCAACCGTGACAGCAGCACCAGCGCCGCTGTCGCCACGACTCCGACGGCTTCAGCCTTTGTGAGCAATCAATCGCTCAACTGTACGGCGGAACTCTTCGCCGTACACCGGATCGGCAAGGGCGAATTCAACGAACGTCTCGAAGTAGCTCGGAAAGTTGCCGATGTCGTAGCGCTTCTCCTCCGGCGAGAGCTCAACGGCGATAACGCGCTTACCTTCCTCGCACATCATCTGGATCGCATCCGTGAGCTGAATCTCGCCGCGCTTGTCCGGCTGCACCCGCCGGAGCATGTCGAACAGCAGCGGCGAGAACACATACCGGCCCGCGATGGCGAGATTGCTTGGAGCGTCTTCCGGACGTGGCTTCTCGACCAGATTGAGCACACGCTGCCCACTTCCGGAGCTGCCGTTGTCCTCTAATCGGACAATGCCGTAGTGGCCGGTCTCTTCGCGTGGGACCTCTTCCACCGCGAGGACACAGCTGGCATGCCGCTCTTCAAAAATCTCAATCATGCGGGACACCGCTCGTGACTGCGCATTCAGTCCCACAATGCTGTCGCCCAGCGCCACGACGAACGGCTGCTCGCCCGCGAAGTTCTCGCCACAGAGGATAGCGTCACCCAACCCTCGCTGCACGCGCTGGCGCGTGTAGAAGAAGTTCGCCTGCATCTCTTCAAAGCGCAGTTCCTCGAGCAAGTCCTTTTTGTTCGCTGCGTTCAACGCACGAGCAAGCTCGGGATCGCTGTCGAAGTGGTTCTCTATGGAAGTTTTGTTCCGGCTGGTGACGAAAAGGATCTGGCGCACACCATTCGCGGCAAGCTCCTCGGCCACATATTGCACGATTGGCTTACGGGCGACGGTAAGCATCTCTTTCGGTTGAGACTTAGTAGCGGGAAGAAGGCGCGTACCGAAACCCGCGACGGGCACGATTGCAGAACGGATCACTTCAGAAGTATAGCGGCCAGGTGTCGGCCGTCGAGACTGGAGCGGGAGACGGGATTCGAACCCGCGACATCAACCTTGGCAAGGTTGCACTCTACCAGCTGAGTTACTCCCGCTTGCTGGTGGGTACCTGAACCAGTATCACCTACACTTCAGCGGCTGTCAATCAAGCAATTCCAGCACCTAAACCACACCCGCACGATTCTGTTTTTTTCTCAGGAGGTCCCCCTGTAATCGACTGATAACCAAAAGGAAATAAATCGTTCAGATCTGTGGCTGGACCCACGGAAACCCTATGCTAGACTGCTTCCGTTGCACAGCAGGAGACGAACTCCCCTACCCCATCCGGGATAGAAGCAGACAGCTTCGATTAGAAGCTTCTCGCGCTTCAGGGACTGGTTATCCACAAGGTGTGGATAATCTGTGGGAAATCCCTGCGCCTTGAAAACAGATGAACGACTGGGATCAAATCAAGAACATTCTGCGGGACAAACTCGCACCCGAATCCTACGCCGCGTGGGTCGAACGCACCTCAGAAGCAAGCCACAGAGATGGCGCGCTCACTGTGGCAGTCGCTGACGACCTGACGCGCGAGTACATGGAGCTGGACTTCCACGCAGCTGTTCGAGCGGCCATCGCGCAGCTCGATCTGCCTGTGCAAACCGTCCAGTTCGTCGTCGCAGCGCCTGAACATGCGGCAGCGCCGGCGTACTCCGCACCTGCTCATCGGCTGGAACCCGAGGCGTTCGAGAAGGCCGGAGTTCAGATGAACCGCCGGTTCACGTTCGAGGGGTTCGTCGTAGGGCCATGCAACCAGTTCGCACACGCGGCTGCACAGGCCGTAGCGAGCCGTCCGTCCAGGAGCTACAATCCCCTGTTTATCTACGGCGGAGTTGGGATGGGAAAGACGCATCTCATGCACGCCATCGGCACCTCACTAACAACGCAGTTCCCGTCCATGCGCGTGGTTTACACAACCAGCGAGCGCTTCGTGAACCTCATGATCCAGTGCATCCGCACTGACAAGATGAGCCAGTTTCATCGCCACTTTCGCTCGGCCGATGCGCTGCTGATCGACGACATCCAGTTCCTCAAAGGCAAGGAGCGGACGCAGGAAGAGTTCTTTCACATGTTCAACGAGCTCTACGATCACCAGAAGCAGATCGTGGTCTCGAGTGACTCGCCGCCTAAGCATGTCGAAGGTCTCGTTGAGCGCCTGCGGTCACGTTTCGAGTGGGGCCTGATGGTGGACGTGCAGCCGCCGGACCTCGAAACCAAGATGGCGATCCTCGACAAGAAGGCGGAAGCCGAAGGCATCGCCCTCCCCGAAGATGTGCGGATTTTCATCGCAACTCGGACCAAGTCCAACGTTCGTGAACTGGAGGGCGCACTCGTGAAGCTGATCGCGTACTCGTCCGTTTCGCGCGTTCCCATAACGCTCGCGATGGCGGAACAGGTGCTGCGGCATATGGTCCACACCAGCGAGAAGAAAGTCACGATCGACCAGATCATCCGTGCCGTAGCCGACAAGCACGGTCTTCCGGCTGCACACCTCAAACAGAAGACCAACGCCTGGAGCATCTCCTACCCGAGGCAAATCGCGATGTACATAGCGAAGGAGATGACCCAGTGTTCCCTGCCTGAGATCGGCCGGGCGTTTGGCGGAAAGCATCATACGACTGTGCTCCACTCCGTGCAGAAGATCGAGCAGATGCGCACGGAGAAACCCGATTTGAACAGGCTGATCCACAGCGTAATCGACAGCTTGCATTGAAGATAGCGCTGTTACCCACAGCCGCTGGCAGTTTCACGTGAGCATGGCTGTGAGCAACCTCGGTCGCTGGAGACTTCCGGTCATTCGATCACAGCCGGACCCACAGCTGCCGAGACGGCAAGGCTCAGAATTTTGTATAATTTAGAGAGAAAAGCACATTTCCACAGTGCCGGTTGAGACAAGGTTTGAGAGTGTTAACTACTCTCTCTCCTACCAGCACTGTTCCGCTGGCGTTAAGCGCACCGGAGGAAAGCAGCGCATGGAGTTTACGGTAAGCAAGTCAGACCTGGTTCGGGAACTCGGCCTGTCACAGGGTGTCGTGGAGAAGAAGACCACGATCCCGATCCTCTCGAATGTGCTGATTGAAGCCGAAGGTGATCGCGTCACGCTGACTGCGACGGACCTTGAGCTTGGAATCCGCTGTTCTTGCCCTGCGCGCGTGTCCCGGGCCGGCGCAGGCACGATACCCGCGAAACGCCTCCTCGACTACGTTCGCCTGCTTCCCGAGGCGGACATCCAGGTCAGGTTCGCG
Source organism: Bryobacteraceae bacterium (assembly GCA_035633775.1). GTDB lineage: Bacteria > Acidobacteriota > Terriglobia > Bryobacterales > Bryobacteraceae > JAWXCM01. The sequence goes on along the minus strand of DASQEG010000388.1, from coordinate 1,816 downwards.
GAGAACCAGTGGGCAAACCTCGTATGCGGCCGCTCACGTACCAGAATCGCGGGCATGAGCCAGGAGAGTTTCCCTGAGCTGCCGGCCATGCCTGACGTGCTGGCAGAGATTCCTGTGTCGCTTCTCGCTTCGATGATCGTGCGGACGATCTTCGCCATCTCCGCGGAGGAGTCGCGCTTCACCCTGAACGGGGCGCAGCTCATACTTCGGCCCGAGGGGCTCGCCATGGTGGCCACAGACGGCCATCGGCTCGCTCTGGTCGAGCAGCCCGCTGAGCTTGGACTTGAGCCGGGCACGAACTACAGGGCGCTGCTACCGCGCAAGGCTATGCAGGAGATCATCAAGCTCTCGGGAGAGACTGCGGCCGGGACGACAATGCGATTCGCAGGCGATGACAACCACCTGTTCTTCGAGTTCGGTGAACGTTTGCTGCTCAGCCGCAAGCTGACGGGCAACTTCCCCGATTACGAACGGGTGCTGCCGAAAGATCATCCGCATACGGTCAGGCTGCCCCGTCAGGATCTCCGTTCCGCCGTGGAACGCGTCGCGCAGTTCGCAGATGAGCGCTCACGCGCAGTGCGCATCCAGATGGCCGAAAGTGAAATGAAGGTTCTGGCCAACCTTGCGGAGGCAGGTGAGAGTGAAGAAACACTGCCGCTGGCCTGGGACGGTCCGGGACTCGAGATCGGTTTCAACGCGCAATACATTCTTGACTTTCTGCGTGTGGTGAATGAGGACAGCGTCGAGTTCCGCTTTCGGGACCCGCAAAGCGCGGGTGAGATGCGGCCGGCGGCACCGGAGGATGGCAACGGCAACGGCGACGCGGCGTACCGCTACGTGATCATGCCGATGCGCATATGAGCACTCCGGCGACAGGATTCACACAAAAGAGAGCACAGGGACAGAAAGCTGATAAAGAAGTGTCTACAACGGAAGTCTACGATTCAAGCAGTATCAAAGTTCTCGAAGGTCTGGAAGCAGTCCGCCTGCGCCCGGCCATGTATATCGGCTCTACCGGAGAGGCAGGACTCCACCATCTCGTGTACGAGGTGGTGGACAACTCCGTAGACGAAGCCCTCGCCGGCTTCGCGAGTACGGTCAGCGTCACGATACACCTGGACAACTCAATCACGGTCACCGATGACGGTCGCGGTATCCCCGTTGACATTCACAAGGAAGAAGGAATCTCGGCGGCCGAGGTGGTGCTGACTAAGCTGCATGCCGGCGGCAAGTTCGATTCGAACTCGTACAAAGTATCAGGCGGCCTGCATGGCGTCGGTGTCAGCTGTGTCAATGCGCTCTCGGAATGGCTACAGCTCGAGATCTGGCGCGATGGTGCGACATGGGAGCAGGACTATGAGCGCGGCGTCCCGAAGGATCGTCTGCGGCAGACCGGCAAGGCAGGCAAGAAGCGCGGGACCCGGATCACGTTCAGGCCTGACGGCACCATCATGGACGCCACGGTCTTCAATTTCGACATCCTCGCCCAGCGCCTGCGAGAACTCGCGTTCCTGAATAAAGGCCTTCGCATCACCCTCATGGATGAACGCGAAGATCCCATCAAGAGCCATGAGTTCCACTACAGCGGCGGCATTGCCGAGTTCATCAAGCATCTGAACCGCGGCAAAAGCGTTTTGCACGAGAAACCGATCCACTTCGAAGCGGACCGTGAGATGCCGTCTGGCGGCCTGCTCACGATGGAAGTGGCGTTGCAGTACAACGACAGCTACTCGGAAACGGTGTTCAGTTTCGCAAACAACATCAATACGGTAGACGGAGGGACACACCTCACCGGCTTCCGCAGTGCGCTGACGCG
>DASQEG010000387.1:0-4071 GCA_035633775.1 Bryobacteraceae bacterium | reverse complement strand
TCGACAACGCGACGTGCATGCGTCGCCGCGCGATGGACATGCTGGCCATACCGAAGGTTCGGACGAGACGGCCCGCCGTTGTACGCAGATACGGCTAGCGTCACGTCGCCCTCGAAGCGGTCCAGCAGATCACGCAACAGAAGCCCGGCATACGTAGTCAGCACCTGCGGACTTACATCCTCCACGGCAAGAGTCGCCGGCGGACGAAGGTGCTCGGGAAGCAGAGAGTAGTCGCGGAAGTCACGTTTGTAAAGGGAATGCGCGTAGCGCAAGGTCTCACGAGTGATCTGCCATACTCCGGCTGAATCGTTCAAGACGCGGACGCGCCCCTTCCTGCTCTCGAGCACCACATCATCCGGGGCTGCGCGCCGTTTCCATATGGAGTGCTGCAGGTCGCCGCGGACATTCATGTAGTTGTTCTCCACCGCCGCAATGCCGAGGAAGAAATCAAGGGGCAGCGAGTAGAACTCGGCGATCCGCAGGATGTCGGCTGCCATCTGCTGGGCCTCGATACTGGACAATGGAGCCGGCATAGGCTGGAGCCGGCGCCTGATCCGAGGGTCAGTCACCGACTTGAATCGGATGAACCGCCTCAGATACTTCGCCACCGCTGTTCGAGGAAGTTGCTCCAGCTTTCTCCTGACCGGCAGATTGTATGCGGAGTCGAACAGCTCCGTCTCTTGTTCATATCCCGACACACGGGACATGGGGACAAGTTGAACGCTGCCGGATGTCAGTGTTCCTGAACCCTTCAGTACGGCTGCTGCAGCGTAGGCCTTGAGGAGGTCCTCGTCGGCCCGGTAGATGAGGCGATATGGCTCGGTTGTGTTCTGACGATCAAAGGTCAACAGCAGTTTGCCACCTCTGAACTCCGGGTACTGCCGCAGGTGTTGAAACATCAGGTAGGCGAACAGCTCGTCAGAGTACGTGGTGACCTGCGCGACGACCGCGTATCCGGGAACCGTAAGTGCAACGTGCTTACCTTCCAGGCGTGGCTGCGGAAGCAGCGTATGCGGCCGAACCGCAAGGCGATCGAAGTGCATGAGCCATGCCGTGAGGCTCAGGCCAGCGATGGCGATGACGAGGGCGGCGACAATCTTGGACACGTGATTGCCGTGTCTGTGCGTAGCTTCGGTCGACGGTTCTCCGGCCAGCCAGCCCGGAGAACTGAGTGTCGGCTGTTCAGCAGTCATGAGTACCCTCAAACGAGCGAACCGCGCTCAGGCCACCAGCTGATGCGGCGTCTTTGGAATAACGCTAATCGATCCATCAGTCTCAAGTACGACGGCTTCGATGTTCGCAACCCCGGCTTGTCCGCTGGCGCGGATGGCACCGAGCACTTCGCCTTCACTTATCCTTTCCTCGCGCATTGCTCTCTCGAGCAACTCTCGCTTCCTAACCAGGAGGCGCGGCTCAGATCGCACAGACATGCGTGCCAGTCTGGACCTGACTGACGCCCACGCAACCACATACTGCATAGAGACTAAGAGACCAAAGCCCGCTATGCCGGTCGCCACAGGCACGTCTTTCGACAGCGGCATGGTCGCCATCGTGGATCCGAGCGCGACCGTGACTACGAGGTCAAAGGCATTCAGCCTTGCGAGGGTTCTCTTGCCTGACGCTCGCAGCAGGAGCAGAAGAGCAAAGTACGCGAGAGCACCTGACGCAATCGTGCGAAAGATGCTGGCCCAACCATCGAACAGCACATACGTTCGACGCATCCGGCGAGGCACTGATGCACCTCGTCAGAGATGTCCGCGCTACTTCAGGCCACTTCGGTCGGGCTTCTACTGCCAGGACGGGATAGTCGCGCAGGAGCAGGATGCCGAATACTGAGATCGCAATGCCGCTGATGCGGTGTTGTGAATTCCAGGTCGTGCTTGCTCCATTCCTCAGCCACCCGGATGCGTGCAGGACGAACCTGGAGTTTTGCTGCGGCAACACTGCTCACTTGCCGGCTCTCCTTGACAGAGCAGTGTTGCTGCCCGCCGGTCCGGAACGGGCTTGTGGGAACAGTTCCATCTGAGTAGCATTTGTCCGCGACCTCACGTCCCTAGCGCGCACGAACTCCTGCCTCAAGTCTCCCGGCCGGCCTGATGCGGGGCCGATACCGGTACGTTCAGGCGCAACAGACACGTGAGATCTCAGGCAGATAAAGCCACGGAGCGGCAGGATCGATGAGGAGGCCGAGCGGGACTCTGCCCGATTCCCACGCAAATCGGCCCGTGCCGTCCGTCACAATTGCCGTTCCTGGGGCACTCACGTTCGGACCAAAGCATACGTGGGATTCCGCAGACCGAACTCACTCGTTCTGCACGGCAGGTCACTGAACGCCACACTCCAAGGGGTCGGTGACCGACACTGCTAGCCCGATTGTTCTTAGAATCATTGAAACAAACGAATGACGCTGGTTGTCTCTTCAGGTAAATCACCCGGAAGGGGACATACCGATGAACAGCGCGAAAACCTTCGGCGCTCTCTGCACAGTTGCGAGCGGCCTTGTGCTTCTAGGCTGGGCCCAAACACCTTCATCTCCGCCGCAGCGAGACGCCATCGCTGAGGCTCAACGGCCCTTGCCAGCTAAGGTGACCCGGCCCGAACAGCAGAAGAGTGCGCACGACAACTCCGATGTATTCCATCCGGGTAAAGCGCCTTCCGCTTCACCTGCGTTTCGAACCCAGCCCAAGCAGGGCAAGCTCACAGGATTCGATTTTGCTCGCGATCCTCTGAATGCCGAAAAACCCCACCAATCGCCTGAGGAGGTGATGAAGCTCGAGATCGAGAACAAGCCCAAGGTGATGGCGGCGCACCGAAAACTGCTCGAAAGTCGGTACATTCTGGAACCGAAACTCGACCCGCAGGTGAAGATGACGAGAGGCAAGCCGCTGCCGGTTGGGCCGACCGCCCGGCTTCAGGGGGGCATGACCTGGCAGCAGCTTGGCGATATGCGTCCTGAGGAGATCAAGCAGCGCGGCATCTTCCCTTACGCGTCGCTGCCGCACCCATTACAGACTAATGGGGGGCAGGTATTTCCCAAGATGCAAATAGATATGTTTCCCCGCCTCGAGCGTTTCGACGTGGATCATGATCTTCCCGAAGCGTTCCTTCCGGAATTTCCGCCGGCGATCTTTTTGAACAATCGCCCGCAGCTGGGCGACGTCTCGCGAGGCGAAGTCGTGTCCATCAACAACTTTCACCGGCTGTTCAAGGATATCCTGACGCCGGTGCAACTGGATGGCCTGCAGTTTCTGCTGACGCCATTCCCGCAGGAGGAGTTCAATCCCACCGATGACCGCAAGACCCGGGATGCAAGCCTCGGCGTAACGTGCCTCGACTGCCACATCAACGGACATACAACAGCCCAATTTCATCTCTCGCCCGACATCAGGCCGCAAGAACGGCGCTTCCGGCTGGACACGACGAGCTTGCGCGGAGTCTTCAACCAGCAGATCCACGGATCAAAGCGCAGCCTGCGGTCAGTGGAAGACTTCACCGAGTTTGAACAGCGCACAGCGTACTTCAACGGCGACCCAATCCGGGCAGCCAAGAAGGGCGCGGTCGTCCTTGACCGGGTTCGTGTAAGCCATATGGCTCAGGCGCAAAACATGTTCGACTTTCCACCTGCGCCGAAGCTCGACCCCGCGACGGGCCGTTTAGACCGAACAAAGGCTACGCCTGCCGAAGCCCGAGGCGAAGACGTGTTCTTCGGCAAAGGGAAATGCGCAAGCTGTCACACCCCACCTTTTTACCTCGACCATCAACTGCACGACTTGCACGTGGAACGATTTTTGAACGACGAGCCTGGCGATGGTCCGATCAAGACATTTACCTTGCGTGGCATTAAAGAGAGTCCCCCGTATCTGCACGACGGCAGATTGTTCACGCTCGAGGACACGGCGGAATTTTTCAACATTGTGCTTCAGCTCAGGCTGACGCCTCAGGAGAAGCAGGACCTGGTTGCGTTCATGCGAGTGTTGTGACCCCGCGGGTTTACAGGATCGTTGCACCGGCCGAGAGCTGCTCGGCCGGTGCGCTTATACGTTCGGAGCCGCTCGGGACATTCTTGAGAAG
>DASQEG010000386.1:0-4024 GCA_035633775.1 Bryobacteraceae bacterium | reverse complement strand
GAACCCCAAACAGCGGTGCTGCCCCAGACTGCGGTGGAGCCCCAAACTGCGGTGTTGGCGTTTACGATCGTGACGGCTCCCGATGCTGCCTTCACTGCCACCGGCGAAGCCGCCGATTGAGTGCTGGTCAGCATCTCGGTGTTGTTCAGCGCCGCCCAGGTATCCAAATACCCTGCACCTACCGTGAACACGTCCGACTGAATCTCGTACGTCACACCGTCTGAAGTCACAGGCATGTACTGCGGGAACTGCTTGGTCGCAGTCTTCATCAGGCGAGCCTTTACTGTGTCCGGCGTCAGACTCGGTTCCTTCTGAAGCATCAACGCAACGGTTCCGCTCACCATCGGCGCTGCCATGGACGTACCGCTCAGGCGGTAATAAGCGGAGCTGAAGGCGGTGCTTGAGGTCGTCTGGTAGTACGACGTCATGACTTTGTTGTCTGTCGTAGTACCGACGGTTGTTCCTTCGCCGGCCGAGAGAGAGATGATGCGATTTCCCGGTGCGACCAAATCAGGCTTCACGACATGGTCAATCAGGCTGGGACCTTTAGAGCTGTATGAGCCGATGTTGTCGTCCGCGCGCGAGACGGTGCCCTTATCATTTGCGGCACCAACGGTGATGACCAGCGGGTGGTTGCCGGGGCTCGTGATCGTGCCGTAACCCTGCGTTCCCGCCGTGTTGTTTCGGCCGTGATTCCCGGCCGCTGCAACTACGACGATCCCAGCTTGCCAGGCACGCGCAACAGCAAGGCAGAGAGGGTCGTTCGTGTAGCTTTCAAACACGGGCCTGCCGAGAGACAGGTTGATGACCCGAATGTTGAACTGAGACTGCAGTTCGATGGCGCGATCGATGGCAGCAACCGTGGCTGAGTCAGTGCCGGCGCCGTCAGGACCGAGCACGCGCAAATTTACGATGCTGGCCCCCGGAGCGATGCCCCAGAAACTCCGCGTGAAACCGGAGCCTGTGCTCTGCGTTGCGTTTCCTGCCAGGATACCCGCGACGTGAGTGCCGTGGCCATATTGATCTGTAGAATCAGTAACGCCCGTGACGAAGTTCTGGCTGTAGACAATTCGCGAGGCCGCCAGGTCAGGTTGCGGAGTGATGCCAGAGTCGATAACCGCAACACCGACACCGCTGCCCGTCCAGTTGTAGCTGCGTGCGATGTCCGCTCCGATCGCCGGATTCGCGGTGTCCAGCGTGGAGGAGATCCGCCGGTCAGGTGAGATGTACTCGACCTCTGGATCGTCTGACAACGCCTCGATCGCCGCCGGCGACAGCCGGTAAACGGCGGCCTTGATCAGCTTCAACTCGCGCTTAAGGTCGCCGCCTTTGTCCCTAACTTTCTTATGGTGTCTCTCCTTAAGCTCGCCGGCAAACCGCACGATGACGTCGATGGCACGTGAGTTGCCGTCCAGGTCCGCTGCGAGCTTCGACTTATTCTTTGCAGAGATTGGCGTGCTCAAGAGCAGCAGAGTCGCCACGGCAATGCAGGCATACCGACCTGCTGAGACGGCCCGAGTGCTTGTATTCGCGTTGATCAGTCCCCAAAGGACACTCTCAACATTTCCATTGACGCTATGTTTTCCCTGGGGTGATTTGCGTTTGAGGTTCTCTCCCGCCTTTGTCTCCGACCAGTTGCTAAGCGCTGGCTTGAGACCAGGTTTCGGGTTCTCGACTGAGTTCATTCGCTCTTTACCTTTCCTCAAAGGGCACCTCGACTGGTACGCTCGTCAGAGCATCCTGGCTGGTGCCTCTGTTTGCTTATCGACCCGGTCTGGTCATTTGTGAGCGAAACTTGGCTAAGCCGGTGAAAATGAAACTAAAGAGCTCCTAGTTCTACGACTTTTGGGTTAAGGCAAAGCGGACGTAGCGGCTCATTGCGGAAGGCGTTTGCAAGAGCAAAGCTGGCGGGGTGCTCAGGGTATGAGAAGACCTCTTCAGGCGAGCCGGTCTGAACCAAACATCCCTCATCCAGCACCCCGATCCTGCCGCAAGTTGCTGCGACGGACCACAGATCGTGAGTTATGTGGAGAATGGACACTCCGGTTTCCCGACTGAGTCGAGCAACGATGCTCTGGACCTCCGCCCGGGCAACGCAGTCGAGTGCACTGGTCGGCTCATCAAGAATCAGCACGCGCGGCTGATGCAGGAGCGCCATGGCGATCAACACCCGCTGAGCCTGACCGACGCTGATCTGCCTCGGATACCGCTGCAGAAATTCCTCGGTCGGTTCCAGTTGGAGAGTTCGGAACAGCTCAAACACCTGGTCACGTTGCGTCCTCCATGGCTGACCGCTGTGGGCGGCCCACGCCTCGCGGAACTGCGAGTCCAGCGTCAACCAGGGATTAAGAGCCGAGGCGGCCGCCTGCAGCACCAGAGCGATGTCTTTTCCGCGGATGGCGCGTAATTCACGTTCCGTGCACTTAAGCAGGTCGCGGCCCCCGTAACGGACCTCACCTTCAACGCGGCTCTTCCTCGGGAGCAGAGCAAGAATGGAGCCAGCCAGAGTACTCTTTCCGCAGCCGCTGCGACCAACGATGCCGAAGACCTCTCCGGGAGCGAGATCAAAACAAACGTCCTTCAGCACGGGACGGCTGCCATAGCTTACGGAAACCCTTATGGAAAGTACGGCAGTCACTGCACGTCACCTCCTTCGAATCGAAGGTGTTCAACGTTCCAGAGCAGATGCGGTCTCATCGCAGCCGGTGCGAGACCTCGGAGGTTGGGCTTAGCTGCTGCAAGTCCTGAGTGAGATACGAGGTAGACGAAGGGCACCTGCTCGGCCAAAATTTCCTGAACGCGGAAGAAGCTTGCGCGGCGTTTACGCATATCTACCGTGGCAGCCTGCGCTTGCATCAGCTTGTCTATCTCGGCTTCCCATGGAGTTTGGGGCGTCAGCTGCTTCGGATTCCACTGATGGTTGGCGCCGGAGCTCATCAGGACGTTCATCAGCCCGACGGGATCGCTATCTACGTTCACCAGTCCCAGGAGGCAAGCTTCGTATGCGTACGTGCGGGTGATCCGTTCGATCAGGGACGGAAAGTCGAGCGGCACAACGTTTACTTTCATCCCTATCGCCCGCAGATCCTGCTGGATCATGGCAGCCATCCTTTGCCTGATTTTGTTCCCGGCGTTCGTAACGATCGAGAACTCGACGCGATTCCCCGAGCTGTCGTAAAGGTCCGACCCTTGCCAGTGAAATCCAGCGGATGAGAGCAGGCGGCGCGCCTCTGTTAGCGACAAGCTGTCGGCTTTCACCTGCGGGTTGTGGAACGCACGGTTTGCCGATGTGTACGGTCCTGCAGCAGCCTCCGCATACCCCCGGAACACCAGGTTGACCATATCGTTTCGGTTTACCGCCACAGAGACGGCTTTGCGGAAGTTCTGTGATGCAAACCATGCCTTGCGGTGCGGCGGAATCGGAGCTGCTTGAACCTGGTTGAACCAGATCATCTCGGAATCGAAGCCGGCGCCGAGTTCCAGCACCGTAGACCTGGTGGATGTCTTCAGTTGCTCGAAGAGCTCGGGGTCAAGCCCGCGAATCATGTCGAGTTCGCCGCGCCTGAATCGCAGGGCTTCGAGGTCACGATTGCTTTGAACATGAAGACGGATCGCCGACAAATACGGCAGCGCACGGCCAGCGGCATCCTTTTTCCAGAAGTTTGGATTGCGCGCCAGTGTTACGTGAGTGCCCGCTGCCTGGGACTGCACAACGAACGGCCCGAGCACGGCCTTTTCGGGGTGATTGGAGGTCCGGCACAGGATGGGCACCTGATCGAGAAGCCGCTCAAGACCTGGCAGTGTGGCCGGGAAAGTCAGCGAAACGGCGTATAGCCCGGAAACTTTCGCTACTACCCCGCCCTTACCCGAACGGAACGCATCGGCGAGCGGCGACTTGATGCTCGGGTCCATGATCCGCTCGAACGTGTGGGCGACGTCGTGAGCCGTGAAAGCTGAGCCATCCGAGAATCGAACACCCTTCCTGAGGTTCAGATGCAAAGTTCGACCGCCGTCACGCCAGCTC
>DASQEG010000385.1:0-2925 GCA_035633775.1 Bryobacteraceae bacterium | reverse complement strand
CGGCCGGTTGGCGCGAGGCACAGCGGTCGCCGCGGTTCGTCGACATGGTCACCGGAGAGCCGGGCTTTTTCGATACGCGGGCTGCCGCGCTCTGGGATGACGAGAACTTCTACGTCGGCTTCTGGATCGATGAACCGTTCGTACGTGCCCGGCTAACCGAGCGCGACTCACTCATCTTCACGGAGAACGATGTCGAAGTGTTCATTGCCGGGGAAGACTGCTACTACGAGTTCGAGATCAATGCCCTGGGAACAATCTACGAAGTTTTCTTCGTGTGGCAGGATGCTTTTCGCCGCGGCAGCCGTTTCGACGTGCCTGAGTGGGACCTGCTCTCCCGACGTGTAGTGACATTTGCGGGCGATTACGATCGCAACCCTGAGTCGTTCTGGGTGGGCACGCATCCGCGCGGTCCCCGATGGGCTTATCTGGATTACGACTTCCCCGGCTTGAAGTCCGCCATCTGGATCGACGGCACACTTAACGATGACTCCGACATCGACCGAGGGTGGCGCGTGGAACTCGCGTTTCCCTGGACTGGGATGAAGGCGCTTGCCGGATCTCGCCCGCTGCCGCCCCGGCCAGGGGACGTGTGGAAAATGTTTTTCGGGCGGTTCGAAGCATTGCGCGTCTGCGGCAAAGAGGTGAAGCCGCACCCCGGCTGGTCATGGACACCGCATGGAGCCTACGATTCCCATTTGCCCGAGAAATTCACGGAAGTCGAGTTCTCGGCTGACACCATCGGCTGATACGCTGGCCAGAGTGATGGATCGGCGTGCTTTTCTCGGATCGCTGGCAGGCTCGCGCATGGCCGCGGGGCAGCCGGTAGCGTCGCACCCCCGCCCAAACGTGATCTGGCTGATCGGGGATCAGCATCGCGGTCAGGCGCTGAGTTGCATGTCCGACCCGAACGTGCACACTCCCAACGTGGACGCGATGGCGCACATGGGCGTTAACTTCACGCACGCTGTATCCGGGTTCCCACTATGCTGCCCATTTCGCGGCTCCATGCTGACCGGGCGCTACCCGCACCATTGCGTGCCCGGTCACGAGTATCCTTTACCCGACGGCCAGCCCACGCTCACGCAGCCACTTAAGGTGGCAGGGTATCGGACTGCATACTTCGGGAAATGGCATCTGGCGGGGTTTAAGGAGCGCACGTCGCGTGCGGCGCTGCACATCACCGACCCTGCAAAGCGAGGTGGGTTCGATACGTGGGTGGGCTACGAAAACAACAACAGCCAGTACGACAGCTGGGTTCACGGCGGCGCCGGACCGGACGCATTTCACTACCGGCTGCCGGGCTACGAGACCGATGCACTGACCGACCTGTTCCTCCGCTACATACGTGAGAGCCCCGCAGATCAGCCCTTCTTTGCGGTGCTGTCCGTTCAGCCACCACACAATCCTTACGTGGCACCGGCGGAGTACATGCGCCGTCACAATCCGGCCAAACTGGAGCTGCGGCCGAACGTGCCCAGAGTGCGCGGCATTGACGACCAGGCTCGGCGTGATCTTGCGGGCTACTACGCGGAAATCGAGAATTGGGACTACAACGTCGGACGCGTTCTCGACACGCTGCGCGAGAAGGATCTGCTGTTTCGAACGCATGTTCTGTTCTTCTCCGATCACGGCGACCTGCACGGCTCGCACGGGCAGTTCAAGAAAACGGCGCCTTTTGAGGAGGCTATTCGCATCCCGTTCGTGATCAGCGGCGAGGTGCCGCACTATCACGGTCGAGGCAACGGGCGCTGGCCCATACCGGTCAACCACGTTGATATCGCGCCGACCACGCTTGGCCTTGCAGGCGTAAACAAACCGGACTGGATGGAAGGCACCGACTACTCGCACTACCGCATCGGTCGCCAGGCGAAGACAACGGAGCCCGACTCAGCGTATCTGCAGAATGTCATTCCAACCGGACACAACGACAGCACGGACAAGCCGTATCGTGGCTTGGTAACACGTGACGGTTGGAAGTACGTTTGTTTTGAAGGGACCTCCTGGCTGCTTTTCCACCTGAATGAAGATCGCTACGAACAGGCCAATCTTGCGCACAACCCGAAGTATCGAGCCGAGCGCGCACGGCTGCTGAAGCGCCTCCGCCAGTGGGTCGCCGACACAGGCGACAAGTTCGCGCTTCCCGAGTCCTGACGGAGAATAGAGATATGCAGGACACGTTCAGCATTGCGGACAGGACGTTCAGCTCACGCCTGTTCGTTGGCACAGGAAAGTACCGCACCTTCGCCGAAATGGCCCGCTGCCATGCAGCGTCCGGCTCCGAAGTGGTTACGGTTGCGGTACGGCGCGTCAACCTGACGGATCGCTCGAAAGAGTCGCTGCTCGACTACATCGACCGCGACCGCATGTTCATTCTGCCGAACACGGCGGCTTGCTACACGGCGGATGAAGCGATCAGGACGGCCCGCCTCGGACGCGAAGTAGGGCTCTCCAACTGGGTGAAGCTCGAGGTAATCGGCGATCAGGACACGTTGTACCCGGATACCGAGGGCTTGCTGGAAGCAACTCGCGTGCTCGTTAAGGAAGGCTTCGTCGTGCTCCCGTATACGAGTGACGATCTGATCGTGGCTCGCCGGCTGATCGACGCTGGAGCTGCGGCAGTCATGCCGCTCGGGGCACCCATCGGATCCGGGCTAGGGATTCAAAACCTGACCGCGCTTCGGATCCTGCGCGAAAAGATCACCGAAGTTCCGCTCATCGTGGATGCAGGAGTAGGGACGGCGTCCGACGCTGCGATCGCGATGGAACTCGGGTTTGACGCCGTGCTGATGAACACGGCCATTGCAGCCGCTGAGCGGGCGGAACTTATGGCGGAGGCCATGAAGCACGCGGTGATCGCCGGCCGATGTGCCTGGCTGGCCGGGAGAATGCCCAAAAAGCTTTATGCAAGCGCGAGCAGAACTCTCG
>DASQEG010000384.1:0-3990 GCA_035633775.1 Bryobacteraceae bacterium | reverse complement strand
CTGCTGAGGGGCGGCCGGAGCCTGAGGAACGGGATGCGACGCATGCAAGGCGTGTCGACAAATCCCGGCGCACGCTCCGTAATCTCGGGGTTGTCGTAGCAACCCGCTATAAGCATGCTGCAGATCGGCATCACAACAGCTGCTGCGCCTAATGCGGGCAGTCTCTTAGGTAGCAATGTTCACGCGGATCTTTCTACCACATAGTGCGGGCGACGTAGTTACTACCGTCAAGCCGATGCCGTATATCGCTAAGTACAGGATCTAACTGACGGACCCGTTGGCTTCCTATACAGGCGGAGCAGTCTCAGAGCTGATATGTACCACTCGGTGTATCGGTCAGGGGCAACAAACGCCACCGCTGCAGTACATGCTCGCTCACGATGGTCTGATGGTTGCAGCGGCGTGCGGCCTGGGCAAAGCATTCACTCGTCACGACAGCACGTAAATCAAGAAGATGCAACATCATTGACGCGGGGAGTCGGTTGCGCCGGGTGTCACGCAGACCGTCCGAACGGAAGTCAGGTCGATATCTTTGTCCCCGAAGAAGCTAACGCTGAACCTGAACGTAAAGGAAGCCTTGAACGTATCTTCATTGCCGCTGAATACCGCGTCCTGTTTGATGAGACGTTCGACAGGGATATCGACGGTAGCGCGCAGACGATCGTCTTTCGAACCGGCGACGCGATATACGGCTTGGGACGAGCGGCTACTTGCTACGAGGCCGGTATAGTCGGTCTCGCCGACAAACTTGTACCCGTCCTCGACATCCTTGTACCAGCCGGTGACAATCACGTCACCTTTGATGCGAATCTTTTGACCGGTACATGGATTGTGTGTATCGTAATCGATGCTCACTGTTTCGCGAAATTGCTCACGGCCCTCCAAAGCTGCAGGATGCACGACGAAAGCGGCCGAAGCGATAGTTGCGAGCAAATGCGTCCGGTTCATGATCACCCTCAGGCGTTGCCGATACAAGTTGGAACTGGAGGGGCCGGGCCGCACGGTGTCCGCACAAGCAGGGTCCCGCTTCAACAGAGTAACCGGCAAGTATACGAGGAATCGATCCTGTCAACTGATGATCCTGGCGGGGTGTGAGACATGATCACCCTTGTTTTGCAACGATCCGGTTGATTGAGATCGCAGACGGCGAGACCGTAATGGACCTTTTAAGCGCGTTCCGAACTGCCGATCGCTGCATGAGTGAACCCGAGTAGTTCCCCTCGGGGCTGCCGGCTCGAATGCTCGTCGCTCTCCGGCTTTGGTCGCAAGGTCGTCACCGGTGTTCGACAACCGACTGCGCTGATTAGATCGCCGCGTGCCAATTAGCCCTGGCCGGTGATAGCCGCGCGCCACCTTGCGCTCGAGCCGCTGTAGCTCAGTCGTAAGTAGATTCCGATCTTGGCTTGCCTCTTTGCTGGCGGCACGCGCTATGCTCCGCAAGTTCGACTCGTATCGACGGGCCGCATAGTCGCGAAACCTGAAACACATGCCACCACTGGATTGTCGAATTCGCAGGAGGGGTGATGGCACACGTCGATTTAGGTAGCTCGCAGGCGAAACAAGGTATTGACAACGTCAGGCACAGTGAATGGCTGGAGTGGCTGACTCGTATCGGCTTCGCTTGTAAGGGAGTCGTGTACTTCCTGATCGGCGCACTGGCCCTTATCTCGGCCTTGGGCAACGGCGGCGAAACCACAGATGTACGAGGAGTGCTGGGCCGCATTGCCACACAAACGTTGGGCGAATTCGCCCTCGCGGTGATCGCAGCCGGCCTCTTTGCATATGCTCTGTGGCGGTTCTGCTCGGCGATTTACGACACGGAAGATGAGGGTTCCGACAAGAAGGGCCTTGCCAAGCGGGCAGGGTACGCCATCAGCGGCGCGATTTACAGCGGGTTCGCGATCGTCGCGCTGAAGATCGTTATGGGTGAAGGCGGTGGCGCGAGCTCCGGCAGCAGCAATGCGCAGACGTGGTCCGCAGAACTGATGCAAGCGCCCGGAGGCACTCTTCTGCTGATGGCGATCGGGGCCGGCGTGATTGTCGCTGGCAGCATGCAGATCCGCCACGGGCTGAAGGAAGACTTCATGAAAAAGATGCGGACCCGCCGGATGAGCCACACCGAACGCGACTGGTGTTCGAAGGCAGGCAAAGCGGGTTACACCGCTCGCGGAATCGTGTTCGGGCTGACGGGCGTATTCTTCATCTATGCGGGAGTGCAGCACAACGCGCAACAGGTGCGCGGCATGGAAGGCGCTCTGGACACCATTGCGCGACAGCCGTTCGGCCCCTGGTTGCTGGGCCTGGTCGCGGTGGGACTTGCTGCCTACGGCGTCTACAGCTTGTTCGCCGCACGTTACAGGACTGTCCACAACTGACCATTGAATGCTTCGCTTACCGCTGCGAAGCGATCCCGCAGAACCAGACCGCTCAACAGAGCCTTGTTTGGAGGGATTCGACAGAATGATGCTGTCCAGCCCGGGCCGGATCGCCACGCTGAGTTCGGAGGTCGATTCGTCGACAAAGCCGTACTGGGATCAAACCCTGCCAGCAGGCGGGCCACCACGGCCCGGGCCCGGCCTCCTCAGCGTTGTGCTTGCAGAACGGCGATCACGGAACTCAGCCGTGCCGCACACGTGGAACTCGTTGAAGTCGGCCGCATGGCCGCATGCAGCTGTTCGTCCTTCTTCATGTCGGTTGCGCTCCCCGCCGGTCGCGGCATTCGCATCCTCGTCGTGGTTGATGCGTTCACCCGCGAGTGTCTGGCACTCGAGACGGACACGAGTCGTGCAGGCCGCCCGCACCACGCGCATTCTCGAGCAGATCATCAAAACGCGCGGCATGCCGCAATGGCTGATCTCCGACAAAGGCCCTGAACTCACGAGTAGGCCCTTGCGCTGGGCTGGTGCAAAGATCGGAAGATTGAACTGATCCACACTCAGTCCGGAAGGCCGATGGAGGAGAACAGCCATATTGAGTTCAACGGCTGGCTGCGAGATAAGTGGCTGAATAATCGCGGCAGGTCAAAGACAGTTCAGACTCAGGCTATCGCCCTACTCAGAGTCCGTTTTCAACGGCCGCATTGAAGGACAATCTAAGGGTCCACAACCATGATAAAGAACACGCTCAAAGTGGTTTCCACAAGGCCAATCGTGCGGCTCGTTCGCCCGTTTCAGGAGTTTGCGGCCAGAGAAACCTCCGGTGGCATTCTGCTTCTGCTTTGTACGATTGCAGCACTGGGTTGGGCAAACTCGTCCTGGGCGGAAAGCTACGTCGCACTCTGGCATACGAAGCTGAGCGTCGGACTGGGAGATCTTACATTCAGCCATGATTTACACTTCTGGGTCAACGATGCACTCATGGCATTGTTCTTCTTTGTTGTTGGTCTGGAGATTAAGCGCGAGCTTCTAGTTGGAGAACTGGCCTCGCCTCGCCGGGCGGCGCTGCCGATCATCGCAGCAGTCGGGGGAGTTGTTGTTCCTGCGCTCCTGTACACCGCCGTAAACGGAGGTGGTGCGGGAGCTCGCGGATGGGCTATCCCAATGGCCACTGACATCGCTTTTGTTATCGGCGTCATGGCGCTTCTGGGGCAGCGTATACCGCTAAGCCTCAAAGTATTCGTTACTGCGCTGGCTATTGTTGACGACCTTGCCGCAGTGCTCGTCATCGCGCTTTTTTACACGACGGGGATTTCGTGGGGTGCACTGGGCGCCGCCGCGGTATGCATCGGTACGCTACTCACAGCGAACCGCCTCGGAGTGCGTCATCCTGTTCCGTACGCGCTGCTCGGCCTTCTACTCTGGGGCGCGGTCTTCCAATCAGGCGTGCACGCGACAATTGCCGGTGTGCTGCTGGCGATGACCATCCCTGCCCGGAGTGCCATTAACGCTCAAGCGTTCCTATCCCACAGCCAGGCGGTACTCGATCACGTCGAGCGCGCCGCCGAGACGAAGACGAATGATATGAACAGTGATGACTTGCAGGCAGCGATCG
>DASQEG010000383.1:0-4215 GCA_035633775.1 Bryobacteraceae bacterium | reverse complement strand
CTCTTCTCTGCACGCAGCCTTGCATTCGACGCTGCGATGTTCCCGCCGGTGCTTGCAGGCGCAGTGACCGGCAGGTGGCTTATCGGCCACATTTCGCCACGCTTGTTCGAGGTGCTTGTGATCGTACTTACTGCAGTGTCGACGGTTCTTCTCTTCCGATGAAGACATGGCGTCTCACAGTCGAGTACGACGGCACGCGTTACAGCGGATGGCAGGAGCAGCGTAACGCCAGGACTGTTGCCGGTGAACTTCGCGCGGCAGCGGAAGATTTCCTTGGGGTTGAGGTGGAACTTGGTGGCTCGGGACGGACCGATGCCGGAGTACATGCAGCCGCTCAGGTAGCTCATCTGCGGGCAGACTTGCGACGCCTTCCCGAGCCGTGGCAGCTGCTCCGTGGTCTCAATGACCGGCTGCCGGCCGACATTGTTGTCCTCGAGGCCGAGCCTGCTCCGAACCGCTTCCATGCCAGGCACGACGCAGTCTCGCGGAGCTACGTGTATCAGATATCGCGACGCAAGACCGCCTTCTCCAAACGCTATGTCTGGTGGGTCAAAGAAGACCTCGACATCGAATCGATGAAAGCAGCTGCACTGACGCTTGAAGGCCGGCATGACTTCATCTGCTTTGCCGCAGCGGATCCGTCAAAGCCCGGCGAGTCGACCATCGTGGTTGTGGAGCACGCATCTGTAGACGAGCAGGACGACCTCATCCTGTTTCGGATCCAGGCGTCACATTTTCTGTGGCGAATGGTTCGACGACTTGCTGGTGTACTGGTGCGCCTCGGCAGGGGGGAAATCACCGAGGCGCACTTTGCTCAGCTCCTGGATGCGCGATGCGATCCAAAGCTGGACGTGGCGGCCTGGACGGCGCCTGCCGCCGGCCTCTTTCTCGACGGAGTCCGTTATCGGAGCTGACGATTACTTCAGAAGGATCTGTTCGAAGAATTGAATGGCTCGTGCATCGTTGGACTGTCCAAGCCAGAACATCGCCTGTTTGCGAACAGCGGGGTTCACGTGCGTTCGCGCGACCTGAATCAACAGCGGCACGCCTTCTTCCTTGGGCAGCTGGCTCAGCGCGAACACTGCCTTCTTCTTGACCTCAGTATCCGGGTCGTTATCCACAGCCTCCGTGATCGCGCGTGCGGCTTCGCGCGAGGCCCGATGTGCGATCCAGAACAGCCCCTGTCCGCGAACCTTTGACGTCGAGCCCGAGCGCGCGAGCCGCAGCAGGACGTGATCGGCAGCAGGGTCCTTGTGCATCGAGATTGCATGCAGCGCGCCTTCGTCCCGGGTTGCGGCGATTCCCTCGAGGTAGGCGATGCTCTCCGTCGGCTGCACATTGCTCAACCAGTAGACGGGCAGGCCGCCACCGTCCAGTGGACAATCGAGTCCATACGAACGCACCTTCCGAATCTCGCCACCGTCGGCGCGAAGCAGAATCGATACGAATGACGAGCCTTCCAGCCGGATCGGACCCGTCGGTGGGACCGGGCTCGCCATCCTGCCTTCCAGGCCGCAGCCTGTACGCCCACCGTTGCTCCAGCAGCAGCTGTGATTTTCAGCACTCGGCGCAGGCATCGTGTAGCCGATCCACAGCGGCCCCGTCGTGCTCTTAATCACACTCTCGATAGTCTTCGACAATGCTCCAGATACCTGAACGGTCTGCAGTTTGGCGTTCACAATCGAGGGCTGCTCTGCACGGAGGCAGCCCGTCGCAAGAACTGCGGCGACGAATGCGAGAGACCGTGTCATTTCAGCAACTCCAGCATGTAGTCCGTCGCTTCCTTGCTTTGCATGTGTGACAGCTGCTGCACCGCCTGCCGCTTCAGCTCCGGATCGGACTCTTTCCTGGCGATCTCCACCAGTTGCCTGGCATTGTTCTGAACCATCAGCGCCTTGATGACTGCTTTTCGGACCTCCGGCTCAGTGCCGCTCGAGTACATGGCTACCAGAGTGTCGCCCGTCTGCTCACGGGGCGACGTGCCCAGCAGCTGAATGGCTCGGAGCCGCAGCTTCGGATCACGTTCCGTCTTTGCCAGCTCGATCAGGCGAGCGGTGCTTCCGCTGGTGAAGAGTGCTCGCATCAACTGCTCGCGAATATCAGGAGAAGTTTCGGCAGAGTAAAGATCCCCCAGCTGGGAGCCGGCGCCCATGGCGCCCAGGAGCTGGATCGCCTGGCTGCGCAATTCCGGCATCTGCTCGGACTTCGCCGCAGCAAACACGCGCTCGCGATTTCCTGAAACCATGAAGCTGCGCAGCACCGCCCTCTTCACGGCTACGTCCTTCGAGGAAGCATAGATGTCGCTGAGAAGCTGCTGATTTCTGTTGCCTCCGTGTACCCCGAGGTTGTTCACCGCACGGATCTGCAAGTCGGGGTTGAATTCACCTTTCGCAACCCGCGCAACCACCTCTCTGGCCCTGGTCGAATCGCTCTGGCTGAGCACGAACAGTGCACGCTCACGCAGTTTCGGCGAGGACTTGCTGCGCAGCAGGTTTTCCAGCAGCGGGACAGAACGCTCCGGATCGCTGTGCATCAGCCCGTTGATGGCCATCAGCTTGATCTCGTTGTCCTGTTCCTCCTCGGGCGCGAGCGGCTTCCCGGCAGCCTGCGAGATCTCCACCTTCAGTGCCGCCGCGTCGTTTAGCCATCTGCTCTGCGGAAAGGTCTTGTTCAACGTATCGAGCATGCTCAACGCCTCCGCACTGCGCCCGAGCTTACCCAGCGCATAGGCCTTCCAGTAGAGTGCGCCATCAGCCCGAGGCTTGCCTGTCGACGCAGCTTCGGTAAAGCTGGACACGGCTTCGTCCCACTGCTTCCGATCGAGGGCTCGCATGCCGCGCTCGTACTCGCGCTCGGCCTGCTCCATCGCCCGATCCTTGTGCTGGAAGGCGAACATTGGCTGCATGGCGAAGCCCTTATCGAACATACCGGGTGCCACCATGGCCTTCAGCGGCATCGGAGCCGGATGTGGCAGCGGACCCAGATGTGGCATCGGCTTATTCACGATGACCGGAGCGAGAGCGGGCGGCTCCGGCGGAAACGGGGGGTGAGGCTGTGCGAGCGCCGCCGCTGCCAGAACGGGGATCCAGATCATTTGCTTCATATGCGTTTTCCTTCTGAGTTCGTTTTCGGGACGGGACGGCGCTGCAGGTCTTCGAGGCGTCCGTCAATGACGCGCAGACGAAAGACGAGTTCCTGCTCTTCGATGCGTTCTCGGAGACGTTTCGCTTCTGCCGAGCTCAGCTTGCCGGGTGCGTGCGCCACCTCCAGCAGCACTCGTTCCAAATCTTCCAGCACACCGGCCAGCGCGGTGTGACCCTGCCGCTGTGCTGCCTGCCGGTACAAACGGTTGCCGGCCAGCAGCGTCTCTGCGCGGCTTTGCTCGGAGCTGATATCAACCGTGGCACCCGGGTCGGCGTTGACGAGTTCGACGATCGTACGGTGCGACTGCTCGATGTGCTCGCTAAGGGCTACTGCCAGCAGCCGTTCCCGCGCGACCTCGGACAGAGCTGCCGTGTCGACGCGATCCACTCGTTCTGCGACTCTGCCTGCGAAAAAGGCAGCCGCAACCAGAGCGGCCGAGAGCGCGGCCGCCGTTACCTGCCGGGGCGCCAGCCACCTTCGCCACCAGACGCGCCGCGAAGAACCGATGGATGCGTCGCGCCGCACCAGCGAACGCCAGACCTGTTCAGCGTAATCCGGGCCAGGTTCCGGTACAGCGTAACTGGCCAACGCGTTCATATCCGCTTTCAACGCTTCGTAACGAGTGCGGCATTCCGCGCACAAAGCGAGGTGCAGGTCGATTTCGACGGTGTTCTCCGCTTCTCCATAGAAGAACCAGACCAGCGACTCTTCTCCGAAGTGACCGCTTCCGGTCGTCTCGCCTACGCCCGCCATGCTGCTTCTCCTGCCACGGGCTGCAACGCCCGTCTCATCTTCTGCACGGCGCGAAATACAGTCTGCTTGGCCGCATTTCCGCCCAGTTTCAGCACGGACCCGATCTCCTCGATCGTCCGGTCCTCGAGATGCCGCAGCGTAAAGGCCGTCCGCTCCAGAGGCGTTAACCGCTCCAAAGCTTCTGAGATTCGCTGCTGCACCTGTCCGCCGAACACCAGCCGGTCCGGCGCAGGCTCGGCCGCCGCATGCCCGTGGTCGGCTGCGGGTTCGGACAAGCTGACCGAAGCACGGGTCTTTCGGAGCCGGAGCAAATCGAGC
>DASQEG010000382.1:0-4746 GCA_035633775.1 Bryobacteraceae bacterium | reverse complement strand
GCCCCAGCTGTGGTACGGCTGATATTCGCCGTTGCCGTCATTGCGTTCGACGGCTGGATCCAACTGCGCCAGCAGAAAGGGGCTGCGATAGATCTGTGGGACGTTGCTGGTGAGCTTGCTGTCCACGGTCGTTTCAAGCTTGGCGGTGTTGAACTGCACCATGCTCGCCTCGGCCGAGACGGTGACGCTCTCGCGAACGTCTCCGGTCTTCAGCATCGCGTCGACTGTGATGTCGCCGCGGGACTGCAACGTGATGTTCTGTTGCACGAACTTGCTGAAGCCTGCATACTCGACGCTGACTTCATAGGAGCCCGGGTCCACAAGGTCAAACAGGTAGTGGCCGGATTCATTCGTCTGCCGCACCGCGGGAACGCCAGTGTTGACATTCTTCAGCGTGACGGTTGCGCCAGCAACCGCCGCATTGCTGGAGTCCGTAATCGTCCCCTGAACGCGACCCCGAAAGTTCTGAGCGTGCAGGCAGAACGCAGTTGCGAGGAACAACAGGCAAGCCGAGGCGTTGAACCCTTTCAGCGTTTTCATGTGGAGGTCCTCCCCTGAATCGACGTCAGCGTGCCAGAAGTGCGCGGCTGAGGACTCAGCGCAGCGTTCATCAGCGCGGTAGTCAGTTAGACATATCAGACTAGTACCGGCATGTCAACGGTTCTAAAACGGATCACCCCGTGGGCGACAAATGTTTGACCTCAGCAGAGTCTCGAAAGATGTCGACGTCCCCGGTGCGAATGAACTAAGATACACTGCTCTGGGCCGCCGTCATTTGACCGCGGCAATTGCCTGAGTTGTGGAGGTCCTGGTGAGACTTAGGAACCGAATCGCCCGCACATTGATATGCTCCGCGGTCACCGTCCTGCTGCCCGTGGCGTCTCCGGGTCAAACAACAGGCGGCAGGACAAGGCTTGCGGCCACAGAGGACGTGCCCCGTCATTCGCTAACGTTCCTGCTGGAAGGGCACGCGTTCGTGTCCATACCTGCCGGCGAGTTCACGATGGGCTCTGCTTCGGGAAACGCGGATGAGGCTCCGCCCCGCCGGGTACGCCTGTCAAAGTCGTTCGAGTTATCGAGGTATGAGATCACGCAGGCGCAGTGGCGAGCCGTGATGGACAGCCCGCATTCGAAGCCGCGCAGTGATGAAGAGTCGAAAAAGGTAGATCCAGCGCACTTCAAAGGGCCCGAGCTTCCGGTGGAAAGCGTCAGCTGGGACAGCGTTCAGGAGTTCCTGAAGATCATGAATACCCGCGACGAGCGCCACGTGTACCGGCTCCCGACCGAGGCAGAGTGGGAGTATGCGGCTGTGACTGGACAGGCGACAAACGCATCCGGTGACACGCCGGGCTGGTGCGAGGATTCTTCGGATGGCCGCACTCATCCGATTGGGGGGAAGAGTGCAGACAAGCGGGGACTGCATGACATGGTGGGCAACGTCATGGAATGGGTGCAGGATTGGTACGCCCCTGACGCTTACCAGAGCGCTTCGAAAGTCGATCCGCTCGGTCCTGCGGCCGGTTCCTACAAGGTGTATCGTGGCGGTGCCTGGCTCTCCTCGGGCAGTCAGTGCCGGCCGACCTATCGCGGCTTTGACTTCCCGACTTCCGGATACTACTCCGTTGGCTTCCGACTTGTGCGGACCCGCAGGTAGTCCTTGCCGCCTGCCTGCGACAGCAGTCGCCGGGAGGATAGAATCACCTTGTGAACCGACGGGACTTCATGTCGAGCACTACGGGGATGCTCCTCGCCTCTCACCAGTTGGGTGCCGCGCCAGATCGTATTCCGATTATCGACACGCACATTCACCTGTATGACCCGTCACGACCGCAAGGCGTTCCGTGGCCGCCAAAGACCGACAAGCTGATTTATAAACCGACGCTGCCGTCGCGTTTCCGCGAGGTCACCGCGGGTCTCGGTATAGCAGGCGCGCTGGAGGTCGAGTGCAGCCCCTGGCTGGATGACAACCAATGGGTCCTCGATGTGGCGGCGAAGGACACCATTATCGTCGGAATGGTAGGCAATCTGGAACCGGAGAAGCCCGGCTTCCGAACTCACCTCGAGCGCTACTCAAAGAACCCGCTGTATTGCGGCATTCGGTACGGTTACCTGTGGGACCGGAACCCTCGCCAGGCTCTACAGAACCCTGAGTTCATCCGTGGATTGAAGGACCTCGCTTCTGCGGGCCTTTCACTGGACACAGCCAACCCGTCCGTGGAACTGCTGGAAGACGTGCTCAGGATGTCGGACAGCGTCCCCAATCTGCGCATCGTCCTCGACCACCTTCCTGCACTGTACCCACCCTCAGCGGCACCGGCTCTGGCCAGATACAAGCAACTTCTCCAGGATCTGCAGTCACGCAAGCTGGTATACGCGAAGCTTTCCGCGATTCTCCGGATGCAGGACGGCAAGAAGGTCCCTTACCGCCTCCAGGATCACAAGGATCGTCTCGACCTGCTGTATCAGACTTTCGGCTCGGATCGGGTCTTCTATGGGTCCGATTGGCCGAACAGCGATCCTTCGGCTCCGTACGCCGCCAGCCTTGCGGTCATGCAGGAGTACTTCAGCAGCAAGCCGCGAGAGGCCGCCGAGAAGTACTTCTGGCGGAACTCCGTGCATGCTTACCGGTGGAAGCCTCGCAGCAGCGACCAACCAACCCTGGCCAGCGACCGAAAAGGTGACTGAACAGAGGCTCGGCTAGCTCCGGGTGAACACCGGGCAGGTCAGGGTTCCTGTGCTGTCAGCGAAGCTCTCTTCCTGCACGCCAAGCGATCGCAGAATGCTCAGGTACATGTTTGACATCCGCGACTCGCCGTTTCGCCAGTAGGTTCCATGCTTCAGTCCCATGTTGGCTCCTCCCGCCAGCAGCGTGGGCAGGTTGTGTGAGTTGTGCGTCGTACTCGCGCCGCTCCCGTAGAGCACGATGGTGTTATCGAGCACGGTGCCGCTTCGGTCCTGATACTGCTCCAGCCGCCGGAGGAGATGTGCGACCTGTTTGCTCAGGAAGAGATCGTACTTAGCAAAGTCCAGCTGTCCTTCTTTGTCCGTAGCGTGCGAAAGATTGTGGTGTGTCTTCGACAGACCGAGCTTCAGCGGGAATGTGTCGCTGATGCCCATACCGTCTTCCCGGTTGAGCATGAACGCCACCGATCGAGTGATGTCCGCATCGAAGGCGAGTGCGATCAGGTCGATCATGTTGCGGTAGTACTCGGCCGGATCACCTTCGTTCGTAGCATCGAGATTCAGATGCGAGTAGTCCTGCTTCTTCAGCGGAACGTCGATCCAGCGTTCCGATGCAATGAGACGTGCTTCCATCTCACCGAGCGTGCTGAGGTACTGATCCATCCGATCGCGGTCTGTTTTGCCGAGCTTTGCATCCAGCGAGCGGGCGCTCTCCGCCACCGCATCGACCAGCTTGATCCTGCGTTGCAGCGACTCGTGCTCCGACTTCAGCGAGTTTCGGTCGCCCCGGAACAGTCGGTCAAAGACGCGACGCGGATTGTTCTCCGCCGGGATGGGCTTGCCGTCCTGGTTATAGGAGATAGTGCCCGTCCGCGACAGGAATCCTGTGCCGGCGTCGATCGACAGGATCAGCGACGGCTGCCTGCAATGTTGCTTGGTATGCAGCGCGACGACCTGGTCCAGACCCACGGAGTTGAAGGTACCTGGCTTTGGGTTGTGCAGCGGCGCACCAGTCAGCCACATGTCGGAGCAGATATGCGGATCGGCTTTGGGGCCGTTCGGATGGTACAGCCCGCCCATGAAGCTGAGCTTGTTCCGGAAGGGCGCAAGCGGCTCAGTCGACTTTGTAAACGCGAAGTCACTGCCCGGGCTCGAGATCGGGAACCAGCTCCAGTCTGAGATGCCGTGCTCCTGTTTGGGCAGCGACATCCCGTTAGCGGTGTAGAGCGCGCAGAAGCGCCTTGGAATCGCATCGGCGACCTCGGCGCCCATTGCGTCGAGAACAGGCAGCGCCAGTGTCACGCCACCCAGCCCTTTCAGGAAAGCGCGGCGATCCAATCGAATTGAACGACTCAAGGGCTGTCTCCTCACTCCGTCTTCGCTACTTTTCCAGGAACACCCGGCTGTTTACGACGTACCGAACCATATCCTTCATTCGGTAACCGTCAGCTCTCAGCTTCAGTGCATCCCGCTTCAGAGTATCCTGTTCGTTGTACGTCAACGACCGCCCGGCCGCATATGTGGCCAGGTGCTTTAATACGCTAAACGCCACCTGATCGAGCCGGTCCTCACTCAGATACCGCTTAAGATCGTCAGCCCCGGCTACTTCTGTATTGTCCGGCAATTTGGAGCGCGCGTCCACCGGATCCTTCTTGCGCCGGCCGCCTGCATCATACTCCTCGAGCGCTACGCCCCAGGGATCAATCTTTAGATGACATTGCATGCAGGCTGGCACGTTACGATGTTGTTCCAACCGTTGCCGTAACGTGAGGCCTTTTTCGGCTTCCTTCAGCGCCGGAACGTTCGGCGGAGGATCGGCCGGAGGCTCCGCAATGATCTTTCGCGCCAGCCACGCACCGCGCTTGACTGGATTCGATTCCCGCCCGTCGGAAAGCCCCGCGAGAATCGCAGCCTGCGTCAGGACGCCGCCCAAGTCCTTTCGCTGGTGTGGAAACGCAATGAATCGGAACCCGCTCTCCGTCCGGTCGGCCAGCCCGTAATAGCTGGCGACCGCCTCATTGGCAACAATGAAGTCGGACGAAACCAGATTTCTCGCAGGCAGAT
>DASQEG010000381.1:0-3863 GCA_035633775.1 Bryobacteraceae bacterium | reverse complement strand
ACCAGTTCGCGAACTACATCTTTGCCGCAGATGTTGTTCTTCAGGGATGCAGCGAGCTTCTCAAGACCCAACGTTACACCGCCCTGATCGTGATAGAACTCCGTATCATCGGTGAAGTAGGTTCGAAATTTCGCCAGATCGCAGCTGTTATAGGAATCGAACAGGGCCTTGTCAAGGGCGGTCAGGACACGATCGAGTTCAGCCTGCGATCGAATGGCTTCAATGCCGGGCAGATCGGCGGCGGAGGAGAGCGCCAGGCCGAGCGCAGCCAGCAGCAGAATTCTCATGCACCGGGATACGCTCTCAGCCGCGCTGTTGTTCCAGGGAATCAGCTATTCGGCAAATTCGATCCGGTAGTCTTCGATGACGGGATTCGCCAGTACGTCCTTCGCGATCGCTTCCACTTCCGCACGTGCCTGTTCGGAAGTGCCGTCCACTTGCAGGTCGAAGTACTTGCCCTGCCGCACTTCAGTGACAATCGGGTGCCCGTGAGCGTTCAGCGCTCGACGAATCGCCTGCCCCTGAGGATCGAGCACAGTAGGTTTGAGAGTAACGAACACGCGAGCTTTCATGGCCTTCGGAACCCTCATTGTACCGGTCAACCCGCGGCCAGCAGCGGAGCGAGAAATCGGCCAGTCCACGACTCTGACATGGCGGCGATCTGTTCAGGCGTGCCTGCACCGACAAGCTGACCACCCGCTGCGCCGCCTTCTGGCCCGAGGTCTATAACCCAGTCCGCGCTGCGGATGACATCGAGGTTGTGCTCGATGACCAGCAGGCTCGCACCGTTTGCAATCAGGCGTTGGAAGGCGTCCAGGAGCTTCGCTATATCGTCGAAATGCAGCCCGGTTGTCGGCTCGTCAAAGATAAACAGCGTGTTCTTGCAGGATGCGTGGCACAGGTGCCCGGCCAGCTTGACCCGCTGCGCCTCGCCGCCCGACAGCGTCGTCGCACTCTGGCCCAGGCGCAGGTAACCAAGCCCGACCTCGTGCAGCACTGTCAGCCGCGATGCAAGTCGAGGGATATCGGAGAAGAACCCGATCGCCTCGCGCACGGTCATCTGGAGTACTTCGTGAATATTCATCCCCTTGTACCGAATGTCCAGAACGGACTGTTTGAAGCGTGTGCCCTTGCACTCTTCGCACGTTAGCTCCACGTCTGCGAGGAACTGCATTTCCACCGTCACTGTCCCGTCTCCCTGGCACACCTCACACCGCCCACCAGGGATGTTGAACGAGAAGTGGCCGGCAGTCAGGCCCTGCCGGTCGGCTGCAGGGGTGGAAGCAAATGCTTCACGAATCTGATCGAATGCCTTGATGTACGTGACCGGGTTCGAACGAGGCGTACGTCCGATCGGGGACTGGTCTACCAGGCACACATCGCTCAGAAGCGACGCACTTTCGATGCGGCGGCACATCAGTTTCTGTCCGGGATCGTCCCCCTCTTCCGATACAGGAGCGGTGGGCTGGGCCTTGCCCAGCATCTGCTGCAAGCCTTTGTAAACGACCTGGTGTACAAACGTCGACTTGCCCGATCCGGACACACCGGTGATTGCCACCATCATGTCGAGCGGGATCGTGATGTCGATGTTCTTCAGGTTATTCGCGCGCGCTCCGATTACCTTAAGTTGGCGCCGCGGGTGCGGCTTGCGCCTCGTGGACAGAGTGCCGACTCGCTGAGTACCGTTCAGGTAACGAGCCGTGACCGATGCGGAGCCGTCCGCCAGGAGCGCAGCCGAAGTGCCTGAAAACAGGATGCGCCCTCCGTGTTCGCCGGCACCCGGGCCGAGGTCCACGATGTAATCAGCGGCGCGCATCACGTCTGGATCATGTTCCACGACCACGATGGTGTTGCCCAGCTCGCGCAGCTCACCGAGAATTCGAATCAGCCGCTCCGTATCTCGCGCATGCAGCCCTATGGAGGGCTCGTCCAGGATGTACGTCGCGCCGACGAGTCGCGAGCCAAGGCAGGTCGCAAGCGTGATGCGCTGTGACTCGCCACCGCTCAGGGTGGCCGACAGGCGATCAAGCGTCAGGTAGTGCAGGCCGACGTCGTTGAGAAATTTCAGCCGCTGACGAGCTTCGCCCAGAACCTTGCCCGCCACCTGCTGGGCCTCAGGCTCCAGCTGCATCGTGTCGAAGAACTCCGACGCCTCAGCGATGTTCATCTTCACGAGATCGGCGATGTGCTTGCCTCCGACTCGCACATTGAGGGCCTCCTGCCGAAGCCGCGATCCCTGGCAATCCGGGCACTCGGCGTATCCGCGATAGCGGCTCAGGAAGACACGTACGTGTACCTTGTACTTCTTGCTCTCCACGTCGCGAAAGTAATCGCGGATGGCTTTGAGAACACGCTCGCGCTCTCCCTTGTTCAATTCGCAGAACGGTACGTCGAGGCGTACCTTGTTTTTATTTTCCGTTCTGAACAGCTGCCACGCCCACTCGTGCTGTGGTTTGGTCCAGGGATCTACTGCTCCCTGACCTAACGAGAGGGACGTATCCGGAATGACCAGATCGAGGTCGTAGTCGATCGTGTTGCCGAAGCCCTGACACCGGGGACACGCGCCGGCCGGGCTGTTGAAGCTGAACAGAATGGGTTCCGGTTCGTTGAACGTCCTGCCACAGTTCTTGCAGGCGAACTTTTCGTCGAAACGGATGTGGCGCGGCGGTTCGGTCCCCGCCTCTTCGAAAATCACCTCCCCCGCCTCGCGGTACGCGATTTCAACGGAGTCCACGATGCGCGAGTGTCCGTCGGGAGCGATCGCTATGCGGTCGACCAGGATGAAGAGTGGGTTCGCAAAGTCGATGTCAAGCAGCGACTCCGGTGTTGAGAATTCGAAGATCTGCCCCTTCTGATATAGCCTGTTGAAGCCTTTGCCGCGCAATGCGAACAGCGTGTCACGAAGCTCCTCAGCCGTGGTGCCGCCCAGGACACGGAACAACACATACCAGCGCGAGCCCTCTGCCTCGCTCAGCATGCGCCTGGCCACGGCGTCAACGTTGTCGCGCACCACGCGAATCCCGCAATCGGGGCAGTACGTCTGCCCGGCGCGGGCGTAGAGCAGGCGCAGGTAGTCGTAGATTTCCGTGGCTGTGGCGACGGTCGACCGTGGGTTCCGGGTTTGATTCTTCTGCTTGATGGCTACTGGAGGAGCAATGCCTGATATCTCATCGACATCCGGCTTCTCCATGCGTTCCAGAAACTGCCGCGCATAGGCCGAGAGCGATTCTACATAACGCCGCTGGCCCTCCGCGTAGATCGTGTCGAACACCAGAGACGACTTCCCCGAACCCGAAACGCCCGTAACTACGGTCAGCTGGTTGTGAGGAATGTCAACGGAGATGTTTTTGAGATTGTGGACCCGCGCACCGCGAATCGACAGGTAATCTTCCACTCACTTTCAGGGTAGCGTGACCGCTCAGCCGCTCACCCAGCCGGGGTCGAAGCGGACGTGCTTGATCGACTTGCCCTGCTTGCCCCCGGGCCCCTCGGGAACGAAGTAACTGTAGGTGACGTGAACCGATCCATCGCCCGCCTGAATGACGGACGGATAGTGGAACTGGCAGTTCGGCCGCTGCTCCAGGTGCCGCGTCCATTTCCATGTCGAGCCCTCGTCGTCGGAGACGGAGACTGCGAGTGAGTGCCGGCCGCGTTCGGTGTCGTTGTAGACGATGAGCCAGCGTCCGTCCCGCAGGCTGATGGCCTCCACGCTGGCGCCGGGGTTGGGCAGCTGCGTGTCTTCCGCGGGTGTCCACGTCATGCCGCGGTCCTTTGACTCGCTGGTCAGAATTCTCTTCGGTGGCGGCCCGTTGTCGCGCATGTACGCTACGAGCGTTCCATCTTTGCGCTGCACCACCGAAGGT
>DASQEG010000380.1:0-8545 GCA_035633775.1 Bryobacteraceae bacterium | reverse complement strand
CGTGTATGAATCAGGCAAACGGAGCGGGGCGTGGCTGAAGGTCAAGCGCGTTTACGCCACACTCGACGTAATCGTCACGGCGGCGGAGCAGGGCTCGGGGAGGCGTGCCATTTTCCTGTCCGACTACACGTTCGGGGTGCGCGATGGGGAGCGGGTGGTGAATGTCGGCAAGGCCTATCAGGGACTGACCGACGCTGAGGTCCGTGAGCTTACGCGCGTGCTGCGCAGCGTTGGGTCAGAGCGTTTCGGAAGAGTGCTGCTGGTCCGCCCTGAGGTGGTCCTTGAGGTCGCGTTCGACGGCATCCAGAAGAGTAGCCGGCATAAGGGAGGCTATGCGCTGCGCTTCCCCCGCATCGTTCGCTGGCGGCAGGACAAGCGGCCCGAAGAAGCCGACACCCTCGAGCGTGTTCGCGAGTTGTACGAGGCGTCGGTGGCACGATGAGTTTGCGGAAGCTGCATCCCGCTCTTCGCGGCTGGTTTGAGTCGCGTTTTCCCGGTCTGACACAGATCCAGAAGAAGGCGCTTAAGCATACGCTCGCCGGTGACAACACGTTGATTCTCGCACCCACTGGTAGTGGGAAGACCTTGTCAGCGTTCCTGTCTGTGCTCAGCGATCTCGCCACTGAAGAGTTGCCGAACGCAGTTCGCGCCGTTTATGTGTCGCCTCTGAAGTCTCTTGATCGCGATATTCACCGCAATCTCGAGGAGCCTCTTGCTGCGATCAATGCGCAACTTCCAGAGTCGCGTCAAGTACGTATGGAGGTGCGTACCGGCGACACAGACCCAACGGACCGCGGGCGGCAGGGCCGGAAGCGACCGCATCTGCTGCTGACCACGCCGGAGTCGCTGGCGGGCATACTTTCTCAGCGTGCATGGAGCGACGGATTTGCGGCGCGCACAATCATCATCGATGAGATTCACTCCTTCTGCGAGGGGAAGCGCGGAACGCTGCTGGCGCTTACGGCTGAGCGGCTGGAGGCCAGGGGAGCAAGTGTGTTGCAGCGCATCGGCCTTTCCGCGACCGCGTGGCCGATCGAGGCGATCACCAGCCTGCTTTGCGGCGACAGGCCTTGTGCCCTCGCCAGCGTGGACGTGGCGAAGGTTCACGAGCTTGGCATCGCGGCGCCGCCACTCGATGAGTGGCTGCCGCCCGCAGGACACAACCCTTATCGGATCGCGAAGCTGGCATCCGAACTGGTCGAGCAGGCGAAGTGTTCGCTCATCTTCACCACCACACGGTCGGCGGCCGAGCGGCTTGGGCTCGCGCTGAAGCTGCTGCTGCCTGAGCTCGATGAGCAAATCGCCGTACATCACTCGTCCATTGAGCGCTCCGAGCGGCTGCAGATCGAAGAAGGGCTCGCACACGGCCGGTATCGCGCTGTGGTGGCGTCGAGTTCACTCGAGCTGGGCGTTGACTTCCAGGCGGTTGACCAGGTGCTGCTCATCGGCACACCGAGGGGTGTCAGCCGAACTCTCCAGCGTCTCGGACGGAGCGGTCACCGCGTCGATGGTGTCGCTCGCGGGTACCTGCTGCCGACCAGCGTGCCCGATCTGATGCAGAGTGTCGCGCTCCGCTATGCGGCTTCGGCAGGCAAGCTCGACGCGCTGCGCGTGCCAGCGAAGCCTCTCGATGTGCTTGCACAGGCGCTGCTCGGGATGAGCATCGAGCACCCGTGGCGGCTGAGCGATGCATACGAGCTTGTCACCCGTGCAGGACCCTACATGGACCTGCAACTGGAAGATTTTGAGGCTGTCATCGATTACCTCGCCGGCGGCGGAAGGGTGCTGGGCCCATACGGGACGTACGGAAAGATCATTGTCGAGAATGGTGCCTTCCGCGTAGCGTCGCGGCAGGTTGCGCGGGACTACTACATGAACATTGGCACCATCAGCGATGATTTCCAGATCAAGATCGTGAACAAGGCGAACCGCAGGATGGGTGAGGTCGAGGAGGGTTTCCTGTCCGCCCTCCAGCCCGATGAAGCGTTCACCATTGGTGGTCGTGCGGTGGTGCTGGAGCGACTCCACCAAACAACAGCAGTGGTTCGCCCCGCCACTGGAGAGCGCGTGCAGACTCCGCGCTGGATGGGACCGAAGATGCCCTTGACGGCCCAACTGGCCCACGAGGAGCGGCGGCTTCGCTGCGAACTGCGGGCCGCCTACGATTCCGGAGGTGAAGAAGAATGCCGCCGGGTTCTGCGGAGACACTGGAAAGCTGAGCCGGACATCACCGAGCGGTTGTTGCGGTATCTCGCACGACAGACCAGGGCAGCGCCTATTCCGGCGGACGATCCGGTGCAGATCGAGCGGGTGCGTCAGGGCAAGAGCCTGCTCATGTTGTTCCACTGCGTAGCTGGACGCGCTGTGAACCGCTCGCTGGCGTGGGTGGTGAGCCACCGGCTCGGCGTCTCCGGCAGCGTGGTTGCCAATCATGATGACCACGCATTTCTGCTCTCTGTAAGTCCAAAAGACCAGCCAGGCGACCGGGAGCTGAGAGAGGCTTTTCGGCCAAAGGGATTTCTCGTGGACCTGCAGCGTGCGCTGGAGAAGACCGAGGTGCTGGGAAGGCAGTTCCGGCCGGTGGCCGAGATCGGGCAACTGATTCCGCGCCGCACCTTTCGAGGCATGACGCCAGCGAAAGCTTCAAGCTGGAACGGGTCCCTGCTGTACTCGACGCTTCGGCAGCACGAGCCCGAGCATCCGCTGGTACGCGAGACAGTTCGCGGCGCACTGCAGGACATGATGGATGCTGAGCGCGCAGAGGCCGAATCGGCGCGCATCTTCGCCGCACCGTGGGAGATTTTTGACCTTCCCCGCCCCACTCCGTTCGGGCTGGAGTTGTTCGCAGCATTCAGCCGCGAGACGCTGCTGGCACAGGATCCCGATAAAGCACTGGACGATCTGGTAGCGCATCTATACGAGGAGTGGGGTGAACCGTCGATTCGTTGAGCTGGCACAGGGGCGTGCTGCGCATGCAAGCGGAGCACTTTGGCTGGAAGACGCTCAGGCAGCGGTGCTGGCCGACGTTCACCTGGGTTATGGGTGGGCTCTGCGGAGGCGCGGCCAGCTGGGACCCGTTGCGGATTCGGCGACGCAGGCAAAACTCATCGAGACGATAGACGAGTTACGGCCGCGTACCGTCGTTCTGCTTGGCGATGTGGTGCACGCACCCAGGCCCGCACCGGCCGAGCGCGAGTCGGTGGAAGAAGCTGTGCGATGGCTTGCCTCGCGAGCGCATGTGGTGATCGTGCTTGGCAATCACGATCGGGGTCTGGTACGCGACTATCCGCACCTGCCCGCAGAGATCTGTCGCGAATGGCAGGGCGGAGGAGTTTTTGCCGTACACGGCGATCAGGAACTGCCGTCGGCGGAACACGTCATTGCAGGCCACCTGCACCCGGCTTTCGGCGTTTTCGACGGAGCCGGCGCTTACCACCGGATGCCCGTTTTCGTTTCCGGGGAACACATCACACTCCTGCCTGCCTTCTCACCGCTGGCAGCAGGGTTCGACATAAGGGGAGGCCTCCCGTTCGATATGGGAGACCCCTGCCTTGTGATTGCTTCCGGGAAAAGGGCCGTACCGCTGGGCCGCCTCTCCCGTGCAACTAGAACGTAATCTTGGCGCCGATCTGAACCTTACGCGAGACGCTGCCGACCGTGTCGCGAATACGGCCGAAAGTAGTCGAGGTAAACGTCGTCGTCGGTAAGCCAAACGCTGGCGTGTTTGTCACATTGATTGCATCGGCGCGGAGTTCCAGCCCGATGCGCTCAGTGATGGACGTTCTCTTGAGCAGGGAGAGATCCATATTGAACAGGCTGGGACCGTGAAAGAAGTTCCGGCCCGTATTGCCCAACTCGCCCGCGGCCGGAGCAGAGAATTTCGCGCGCTCCTCTGGAGTGAACCACCACAGGATCCCGGCCTCGTCGTGAAGTGTGCCCATATCCGGGGTGCATCCATCGCAGTTGGCAAAGCTGTTCACGCCGTTATTGAACGTGTTACTGCCGGAAAAGACCGAGAATGGACGGCCGCTGTACCAGCGCACGATCCCGGCCGTCTGCCAGCCGCCAATCACATGATCAAGAACTCCGTTGATCGTGGCACCGAACCGCCTCCCTCTGCCGAACGGAAGTTCATAGAGGAAGTTCGACTGGACCACATGTCGGCGATCGAAGTCGGACCGGGCGTAGTTCAGGCTCCGATTGTAAATGTCGAATGGGGTGCTGGACGCCGCTTGCACGTTGCCAACACTGGCCACGGTAAAGACCGGATCGAACGAACGCGTATCGAGCGACTTCGAAAGCACGTAGCTGATCTGGCCCGTGAAGCCATTCGCCAGCCGGCGTTCCACCTGAAATTGCAGGCCATGATACGTGGAGAAGTCGTTCGAGTCCACGACGAAGAGACCGCCCCCGTACTGCGGGTACGGGATGAGCGGGAAGTTGCCTGCACCCGACAACTCCGTTACCAGCCGCCCGCCCTGCTGCTGCGTACCGATGCGGTTGGCGAGGGTGGCAACCGCGTTGTTGCTGAAGTCAGCCGGGAACAGCCGCCTGTACATCTGTGAGCCGGTCTCCCCGGCGCGCAGGCGGGCATCGGCGGAGGTGAGCCGGTTAATCACCGCCGATTCACCACCGTTCTTCACGACGTTGAACTCATTCACGAAGCCGTTGCGCAGCACCTCAGGCTGGTTCACGTTGTACCCACCGAAGAGGTGATAAGCGCGCCGACCGATGTAGCTGACCTCAACCACGGTGCGATCGAGGACCTCACGCTGGATGCTGAATGCCCACTGATGTGTGGTCGGAATGTTCAAATCGGGATCGAACACTGTGTTGCTGTTTGCGGACACGCTGGCTGGCTGTGCCAGCGCCTCGGGTGTTTGCGCCGGAGCTGCGAGAGCTCGAAGGTTTGACAGACGTCCACCAGTTCGCCCGAACTCCTGATCGGTGATCGCCAGCGTAGCCCCGGGGACGTTCGGAAAGATAAACGAAGAAGCGACAAATGTGGGCAGGCGATCGTATGCAATGCGATAGTTGCCGCGGACGGAGGTTCGCCCTGTGCTGAATGGATCCCACGCGAACCCGAGCGACGGGCCGAGATTCATCAGGCGGTCTTTGAACATCTCACCGGGAACCCAGCGCAGCGTGTCGGAGGCAGCGGTTCCGGCTGCGATGGCTGCGTTCGGCACACGAATCCCCTGAGGACTGTCAGGCGAGAACTTCATCTCCCAGCGGAGGCCAATGTCGATTGTGAGGTTGCGGCGAGCCTTCCATGTGTCCTGAATATAGAAGTCGTACTCGTCATACAGAGCCTCGAATTCGTATAATCCGCTGCGGAATCCATTCGCTTCACCGACGAAGCCCTGCCGCCGGTTGCCTACACGACCGAGCAGAACGTTGGTCCAGGCAGCGAAGCCAGGCTGGTCGAATTGCGTGTTCAGTGTTTCCGGGAGTCCAAAGGCACGCGGGTCTACGTTGTTGATTGCCGTCGAGAAGTCAACGACGGGCGATGCATTCAGGCCGGCAATGGAACCGCGCGTATCCCTGTGGCTCTGCCAGCGCAGGTTTGTCCCGAACTTCAACGAGTGCGCGTTCATTTGCCACGCGAAATTGTCGACGAGCTGCCATGTCCGGATCCGCCGCTTGTTGCCAAACTCGGTAGACTCCGTCAGTTCCAGCGCGTAACTGGGGGAAATCGTGGAGGAAAATGCGTACTCCTCCATGTTCGCGAACGGCTGGTCGAAGTCAAAGGTGAAGCTGTTACGGCCAACCACGAACTCATTGGTGACGGCCGGAGTTGGATTCCAGCGCCAGTTATAGGCCATATTGATCGGGTCGCGCCTGGTATTCACAACGCAACCGCGGCCGGGAAATAGCTCCGACCCTCCGTTTCCGCGATCGCAAACCGTATCCTGACGACCCCAATTGACGCGCCCGAAGACGGCACTGCGTTCGTTGAAGATGTGATCGACGCGAGTAAGCACGTCGTGCTGGCGCTCGCTTTGCAGCGCTGTAAACGTGTAGAACGCGGTGTTCAGTCCGTCACCGCCGAAGAAGTTGTTCGGAAGCGGCGTGTTCGCGACAAGGCCCTGAATGCGTGGGTCGAGTCCGATCCGTTCAGGGTCGCTGGTGGCAACGTTATATGTGTCCACCGGTACGCCGGGCAACACGTTGCCGCTTGCGTCCACCGAAGCGGAAGGAACGCCGGCCGGCTGGTTGCGGCCTCCGGGGACGAAGCGAAGGATGCCGCGACGCGCACTCTCCGTGAACACAGTTCGGTTGATGAGCCCCGATTCACGCGCCCGAAGTACCTGAAGGTTCGCATAGAAGAATGTCTTGTTGCGAAACACAGGACCGCCCAGGTCTCCACCGGCTATGTTCTGAACAAACTGACGTTGCCCGCGGTCGTTCACGTTGTTCTCCCATTCGTTCGCGTTCAGACGCGGCGTGCGGTAGAACCAGAAGGCCCTGCCGTGGAACTCGTTTGTGCCGGACTTGGTCACCATCGCGACCTGAGCTCCGCTGTTGCGTCCGGTTTCCGCCGTAGCGTTGCTGGTGATCACCCGCATCTCGGCCAGCGCATCGGGGTTCAGCCTGATTGGAGAGAACAGGGCTCCACCGGCGCTCGTCTCATTCGCATCGATGCCATCGAGGGTGAAGTTCCACGAACGGTCGCGCGCACCGTTCACGTGTGTGCCGCCACCGGTGTTCGAACCTGACACAACACCGGGCTGTAGCAGCACAAGATCAAGAGGATTGCGGCCGCGCGTTCCCACAATCGGCATGTCGCGGATAACCTTCTCCGGGAGAAGATTGCCGAAGTTGCCCGAAGTGCTTGTCTGAACGGCTTCGGCGGACGCCGTGACTTCGACCAGCTCGGTGACTCCGCCCAGTTCCAGTGTTGCGTTCAGCGTCGAGGGCTGGCCAATGGCAACGGGGTTCTTACGCGACACGAACTTGCGAAACCCGTTTGCTTCGATGGTTACCGTGTAAGTGCCGGACTGCACCGCTTCGAACGCGTACGTTCCGCTTTCAGAGCTTTCCGTGCGATAAGTTGCACTGGTCCCTTCATTGGTGAGTGTTACCTGCGCTGCGCTGACGGCAGCTCCGGTTGAGTCGCTGACGGTTCCGGTGATACGTGACGTGGTGCCCTGGCCGTAGAGACAATTCGAACCAAATAACAAACAGATCCCAACCAAAAACCTCATATAGCGCGTTATGGTAGCAGGCGGATCAGGCTCGTTTTCGTCTGGAACAGCGCTAAAGCGGCCGGTGTCTATCTCTGCAGACGTGAGGACACGACGAGTGCTGACGACGTCCAAACGGAGATTGGCAGTGCGCACGCTGCTGGTCCTAACCATGCTGGTGGCTGCGGCTCCGCCTGTGGCTGGTCAGAAGAAGATGGTCATGCCGTCCACTGGCAAAGCGAGCGTGGGCGTTAAGCTCATTCAGCGCGCCCAGGCAGCTCTTGGGGGTGCGCAGAAGCTCGCCGCAGTTCGTGACTTCGTCGAACTCTGTGAGATCTACGCCGTTACTCCGCGAGGTCCCGTGAGAGTAAAACAGGGCACGATGTGGCTTGCTCCCGGGTACTTCCGGCAGGCCACCGAGTCAAGTGCCGGCCGAGTGGAGATGTTCTACGACGGGAACTCCGGATGGTACTCAACGCCGGACGGAACGACGGTTGTTCCTCCGAAGGTCGCGGCTCAGGTGCGCGGGGTGGTGTTCCGAATTCCCTACACGCTTCTGCTGAGTGATCGCCTGCCGGGACGAACCATTACTGCGATCGGGTCTCACGCTGTCGAGATCAGGGGTGGGTCTGGCCTCCAGGTCCGCGTTCGATTCAACCCGGAAACGGGCCTTCCTGTGACGTACGAGTTCGAAGCCGCTGGTGCTGCCGGGGAGCGCACCTCGACAACCCACACCTATTCGAATTTCCGCACTGTCAATGGACTGGTTGTCCCGGCAAAGATGGTGATGCACCAGAATGGGCGCAAAATCGCGGATGTGGAGATTGTGAAGACCCGAATCAACTCCGGCCTCACCGTGGCTGCTCTGGCTTTGAAGCTTTGACCGAACCTGCTGGTCAGGGTGCGACGGAGAAGTCCCAGACCTGGATGTTGCCCTTGCCCTCGGTGTACTGCACCACGGCGTACTCACCCGCCGTCAGTGGCTTCGTCGGCCATATCTTGTACAGGGCCGGGGCAAGTTGCTGCTTGAAGGTCTCGACGGTATCGGTCGTCTCGACGATTTCTTTCGTCACGGGTATGATGTCCCACTTCTGAACCACTCGGGTTGCCTTGCCCGGAATCAGCCGGATGATCGCGAAGCGCTCTTCGTCGGCCATCCGGATATAGAACTCCGGGCGAGTGCCGGGCACTGTCCATGCTGCCTTAACTCCGTCGAGCTCCACGGTGGACTTGCCGGCGATCATGGGGATCGGAGTAACTGCCTTCAGGATGCTGCGGCGTTTGTTGTTGACGACCTTTGATTCCGCC
Source organism: Bryobacteraceae bacterium (assembly GCA_035633775.1). GTDB lineage: Bacteria > Acidobacteriota > Terriglobia > Bryobacterales > Bryobacteraceae > JAWXCM01. The sequence goes on along the minus strand of DASQEG010000380.1, from coordinate 50 downwards.
TGCGTAAGCGTGTGCACCTTTTCCCCAGTAACGTGAAAGACACCTGCCTC
>DASQEG010000379.1:0-6049 GCA_035633775.1 Bryobacteraceae bacterium | reverse complement strand
CTGACGGGCCCGGTTGAAGTAAAGAATGCTCGCGGGACGTGGGCGAAGCACCCCATTTACAACACCGCCACTGAGTTCACTTTCGAATGTCTCTACGAAAATGGTGTTCGTCTCGTGGTCACAAATCGTGCCCGCGGCGGGGTGACGTTCGAGGGCACGGACGGTATGGTGTGGGTCAACCGTGGTGCGATCGAAAGCAAGCCCGACAACCTCGTTTACAGCGACATTAGTGAGCGGGAATTTCGGCTCCCAAGGAGCAACGATCATTTCCGCAACTTCATCGATTGCGTCCAGTCGCGCAAGGAGCCCGTTGCCCCTGTTGAGCAGGCACACCGCAGCATCACGATCGCGCACCTCGGGAACATCGCGTTGAAGCTTGGGCGTGACCTGACGTGGGATCCAAAGGCAGAGCGGTTCCCGAAAGACGATGAGGCGAACGCCATGTTGTCACGCCCCATGCGTGCACCATGGAGCCTGTCGATGTCCCTGTAGTTATTCGCCGAGGTAGTGAAGGAATACGCGCCTGGAGTGTGGCGAGCTCCGGTGTTCAAAGACGTACAAGCCTTGCCACGTGCCTAGCACCATTCTGCCGCGGCTTACCGGAACACCGAGCGTGGTCGCAGTTAGCGCGGCGCGAATGTGGGCCGGCATGTCGTCCGGCCCTTCATCAACGTGACGGTACAGTCTGGGGTCTTCGGGTGCGATCCGCCCGAAGAAAGCGTTGAGGTCGAACACGACGTCAGGATCTGCGTTCTCCTGAATCGTCAAAGAAGCGGACGTATGACGGATGAACACCGTAAGCAGGCCGTCCCGGGCTGGCAAGCCGGCCAGCCACGACACGGCACGGTCCGTAAATTCATACAGACCCTTGCCGCGCGTGCCGACCGTGATCTCGGTCCCGAACTGCCCAATCACTCGACCGTGACGCTCTTTGCGAGATTCCTCGGCTGATCTACGTCGCACCCGAGGCGAACCGCAATGTGGTACGCAAGCAGCTGAAGCGGAACAATCTCGAGCAGCGGCAACAGAAGTTCATGCGTCGAAGGGATAACGATCGTGTAGTCTGCCAGCTTGCGGACCTCGGTTTCGTCCTCCTCACAGCAGACCGCCACCACGATTCCGCTGCGGGCCTTCACTTCCTGAATGTTGGAAAGAGTCTTCTCGTAGCGAGTACGGCTCTCGTCGCTGCGAGGATCGCGCGTGGCCAAAACTACGACCGGCAGGTTCTCGTCGATTAGCGCGTTCGGGCCGTGCTTCATCTCGCCCGCAGGGTATCCCTCCGCGTGGATGTACGAGATCTCCTTCAGCTTAAGTGCGCCTTCCAGAGCAATCGGGAAATGAATGCCGCGGCCGAGGTACAGAAAGTCTTTTGCGCGCGACAGCACGCGCTCAAGCTCGTCGTAACCCGGATCGTGCGACAGAACGGTTTCGAGCTTGCCGGGGATCAGAAGCAGTTCGTTGACGATTGCGTGGGATTCTTGCTCGGTTAAGGTCTGCCGTACCTGACCCAGGTAGATGCCAAGCAACAGCAGCGCGGCCAGCTGCGACGTAAATGCTTTTGTCGAGGCGACGCCGATTTCTGGCCCCGCATGGGTGAGGAGCGTGCCCGCGGCCTCGCGCGTGATCATGGAGCCGACGACGTTACAAATTGCGAGCGAGCGTGACCCTTTCTGCTTGGCTTCACGCTGCGCAGCGAGTGTGTCCGCAGTCTCACCCGACTGCGATATGACAACTGTCAGCGTATCTGAGCTGACAATCGGGTCGCGATACCGGAACTCGCTGCCATAATCCACTTCGACCGGAATCCGCGCCAGACGCTCGATCATGAACTTGCCGGCAAGCGCGGCATGCCAGCTGGTTCCGCAGGCAACGATCTTAATGTTGGTGAACGCCTTGAACTGCTCGGGCGAGATGTCCATCTCGTCAAGGAAGACCCTGCCCGATTCCTGGCCGAGACGCCCCAGCAACGTGTCTCGAACGGCGCGCGGCTGCTCAAAGATTTCTTTGAGCATGAAGTGCTTGTACCCGCCCTTCTCCGCCATGATGGGGTCCCAAAGGATGTGCGAGACCTGCCGTTTCACGGCGCGCCCGTCGAAGTCAGTAAGATTGACTCCGTCGCTCGTCAGCACAGCCATATCCCCGTCGGCAAGGAAAAACATGTCCCGGGTATGGCTCAGGATAGCCGGAACGTCCGAAGCAACAAAGTACTCGCCATCTCCGATCCCAACAACGGCGGGAGGACCGGAACGTGCGGCAACGATCTTTCCAGGTTCCCGCCGGCTAATAATGGCAAGCGCGAACACACCGGTCAGCTTCTTCACTGCCTTGCGGACCGCAACTTCCAGGTCGCCCGTGTAGTATTTCTCCACAAGGTGAGCGATCACCTCAGTGTCCGTCTCTGTAACGAACTTATGACCTTCGTCAGTAAGCTGGTGCTTCAATGACAGGTAGTTTTCAACGATGCCGTTATGAACGACAACGATGGTACCGGTGCAGTCGCGGTGAGGATGGGCATTCTCTTCCGTCGGCCGGCCATGAGTTGCCCAACGCGTGTGGCCGATTCCATAACCACCAGAAAGCGGGTTTGCGCGGATTGCCTCTTCAAGGTTTCGCAGCTTGCCCGACGCGCGGCGGACCGACACAGCGTCGCCGCCATTAACAACGGCGATACCAGCAGAATCGTATCCACGGTATTCGAGTTTGCGAAGGCCGTCCAGAATGATCGGCACAGCATCACGATTTCCTATATAGCCAACAATGCCGCACATAGTCCCCTATTGTACGTTCGACGGGGGCAAACTACTATTGAACCAATTCGTAACCCGTGCGCCTTAACCCGAGGGCAGGGGAGGTACTAGGAAAGTGTTGAACGGGGCTACGGACCTTACCGCCCATGCGCGTGTTGCATCAGTAACTAGTTAGCGACAGACCAAGGGGCTGAGCCGGGCAGCAGCGCTTTTAAAAGACTCGGCCTGAGCGTTGAGCTCTTCCGCCGCCGCCGCAGCCTGTTGCGAAACCTGCTCCAACTGCGCCACCGCCCTTCCAATCTGCTCAATGCCGGTCGTCTGCTCCTCGCTGCTGGTTCTCACCTCAGAGATTAAAGTTCCTATACGCACAGAACCTTCTTTTGCCCGTGTTGAACTTGGCCACCCAATCCTGAATCAGTGACGCCGTGTCCTTTGCAGCGCTTGCGCAACGCTGAGGAAGCGTGCGTCAGCGACGACGGCCAAAACCCTGCCGAACCTCCTTATCGGCGTACACTGCATGGGCAAGAGAAGATCCGCGGTTAATGTCAGTACGCCAGTAGAATATGTGATGCACCTTTCGGGTCGAATTCTAGCGCTGGACGTAGGCAAGAAGCGCATCGGGTTGGCTGTTAGCGATCCGCTCGGCATCTCAGCACAGGGGCTGCCGACGCTCCACCGTACGCGAATCCGCGATGACCTCAACGCCCTGCTCGCCGTCTGCAAACAGCACGAAATAGCGGCGCTGCTGGTGGGCGAGCCCCGCCACATGAGTGGCGATCAGAGCCGGCAGGCCGTGTACACTCGTGAGTTCGCGGACAGGCTCGCTGTGCATACGGGTCTGCCGGTGCATTTTCTCGATGAGCGGCTGACATCGGTTCAGGCCGAGCGCGTCCTGAAGGAGAGCGGTATCAGCATCGAGAAGCGCGCAAAGGCAGTTGACCGCCTGGCGGCGGTGCTGCTGCTGCAGAGCTGGCTCGACGCCGGAGGCAACCTAACTTGATTCGCAAACTTGTTCTGCTTGTTTTCGTCGTGACGGCAATTGGAGCCGCTGCCCTGTTCTGGGCGGTGGGGACTCCTGCTGGTGGACCGAACCGTGAGGTCTTCGTGGACATCCGCCCAGGTACCAGTTCGGCCGCGATCGCGCAGCAACTGGCTGATGCAGGAGTCATCGACGGTACGTGGCGCTTTATGGCCGCGCGCACTCTTCGCTCGGGCGTAACGCTGAAGGCGGGTGAATACCGTTTTGAACGTCCGCTCAGCGCACTTGAGGTACTCGACAAGATCGCCCGGGGAGACATCTTCTACCATGAGCTGCGCATCCCCGAAGGCGCAAACATCTTCGACATCGCGGGTCACGTAGAAAAGTTGGGCCTGATGCCTGCGGCAGAATTTCTGAAGGTCGCGCGCGACCCGTCCCTCGTCAAGGAACTGTCGCCCGACGCTCCCAGCCTCGAAGGATACCTGTTTCCATCGACCTACCGGGTTACGCGCCGCACAACGGCAACCCAGATCTGCCGCGAGATGACAGCGCAGTTCCGCAAGGTGTGGCAACGAATCGGCGGTCCCGGGACGGATGTGAACCGCTATGTCACGCTCGCATCTATGGTGGAGAAAGAGACCGGCGTGGCGGATGAGCGAACGACGGTCGCCTCCGTATACGCGAACCGGCTGGCGATAGGGATGAAGCTCGACGCCGATCCCACGACGCTTTATGCGGCACTGCTGGAAGGCAGGCATCGCGGTCCATCCATCTACAAGTCCGACCTCGAGAGCACTCATCCGTACAACACGTACCGCAATCCGGGATTGCCACCCGGCCCGATTGCAAATCCCGGTGAGGCCTCGCTCAAGGCTGCTCTTCAACCCGCGAAGACAAACTATCTGTTCTTCGTAGCTCGTGGAGACCGATCCGGCGGACACGTTTTCACCGAGACACTGGAGCGGCATAACGCAGCAGTGCGGAACTACCGCGATGCCATCGCGCAGTGAGTCGAAGCGAGCGCGGCTTCACACCTGGCTGCAGGAGCAGCGGCCCGCGATTGTAGACAGTGCGGTTGCGGAGGAGATTCGCAGACAGTTGCACCCCGTTTCTGAGTCTTACCTACGCGAGTTGTTGATCGAATCTGGGTTCGCACTGGCGCCCGAGGTTGAAGGCGTGTCTACGACATCCATTGAGGACGTCGAGCGAACGCTGCTTGCCCTGGCTGGATGCTATGCAGCTGGCCACCGACAGGTTAGGTCGCTTGTCGTCGAAGCAAAGACCCGGATTCGATGGGCGATTGCAAAGTCGACCGATGCCGAGAAAAGGGCGACGCGCGAGGAGATGCTGCTCTGGGTGATGACACGGCTGGAGAACCCGGATTTATTCGCCATGTGGGTCGAGCTCCGGAAGAGGGCCGCCGCACGATAAAGTCAGTCTGATGCTCCGCTCCATCAGCGCTGCCACCCTCGCTCTCGTCATGGCGGGACCGCAGCCGCATGCTGTTGTGCATTCCAAACCGGCTCCACTTCTGCCGGGCGCTGTCACTGAGGACTGGCGATCCTTCCTCGGTCCCACTCTCAACGGGGTATCGCGCGAGACGCACCTGGTACGGTCGTGGCCCAAACGCGGCCCCAGGCTCTTGTGGGAGTTGCCGAAGGGGACGGGCTATACGTCACCCATCATCTCGGGGGAATATCTCGTCTATCTTCATCGCCTGGGCGACCGGGAGCGAGTGGAATGCCTGCATCCGGAAACAGGAGCCAGACGGTGGGAATTTTCTTACCCGACAGCCTTTGAGGATCGGTACGGGTACAACAACGGACCGCGTGCCAGCCCTGTGACGGACGGCACTCTCGTCTACACAATCGGCGCGGAAGGTAAGCTTCACGCCCTGGATCTGCGGACGGGCCAGCTACGGTGGAAACGCGATGTGGCTGCCGAATACAAGGTTCCGCAGGACTTCTTTGGCGTTGCCAGTACGCCACTGCTGCAAGGCAATCTGCTGATAGTGAACGTCGGCGCTCCCGGCGGGCCGACCGTAGTCGCTCTTGATAAAGCAAACGGAAAAGAGATCTGGCGCGCCGGCTCAGAATGGGGTCCGAGCTATGCTTCGCCTGTGTCCGCGGTCATCGAGGGACGCCCGTATGTATTCGTCTTCGCCGGGGGCGAGAGCCGGCCGCCTACCGGAGGCTTGATGGCGATCGATGCGGCTACGGGATCGCTTCGCTGGAGCTTTCCGTGGCGCAGCCGCAGCTATGAGAGCGTGAATGCATCGTCACCCGTCGTTGTCGGTAATCAGGTCTTTGTATCCGCGAGTTAT
>DASQEG010000378.1:0-8662 GCA_035633775.1 Bryobacteraceae bacterium | reverse complement strand
ACATCGATGGCTGGACCTTGGGCCTGCGTCGCTGCAGCCTTCCGAGTTTGCCAAGCCCGCCCTGATCATCTTTCTCGCCTGGTTTATCTCCATGCGGGTGCGCGCGATTAACAACCGCCATACTTTAATGCCTGCGGTTCTGGCCACGGGCATTCTTGGTGCCGTGGTCGTAATCGCAGATCTTGGAACGGCGGTCGTGCTGGTCGCGACTGCCGCAACCGTGTTCGCCGTTGCGGGTCTGGAGAAGCGGTTCATTGCAGCAGCGCTAATGATGGGTGTGCTGGCGGCCGGCATAGCTGTGCTGATGAAACCCTACCGCCTCGCCCGCGTCATCGCGTTCGTCGACCCCAACTACAAGCTGCTGGATCAGGTGGACCGCGGCGGCAAGCTGAAACAGTACATGCGCCAGTCGCGTGCAACGCGTGACCCCGGATATCAGGAACTGCAGTCGCGCATCGCTGTGGGCAGTGGCGGACCGGCGGGAGCAGGACTCGCTGAAGGACGTCAGAAGCTGCTGTACCTTCCCGAGGCACACACAGACTTCATCTATGCTGTGGTGGGCGAAGAACTGGGCCTGTGGGGCGCCACCGGCGTGCTAGCCGGTTTTCTTGTTATCTTCTGGCGCGGCGTGCGGCTCTTCTGGCTCGCGCCCGACACGTTCGGACGTTACCTCGCCCTCGGTATTACGGTTTCGATTGTAGTGCAGGCGCTGATCAATATCAGTGTCGTGATCGGGATAGCACCGACCAAAGGCATTCCCCTGCCCATGATCAGTTACGGCGGCAGTTCGCTGCTGAGCAGCCTGGTCTCGCTTGGCATACTGCTGAGCGTCAGTGAGCATTCCGGATGACGTTTTTGATGGCCGGCGGAGGCACCGGAGGACACGTGTTTCCGGCGATTGCCGTAGCCGGGGAATTGCGTCGCCGTGGCCATCAGCCGGTCTTTTTCGGAACTGCCCGGGGCTATGAAAGCCGTCTTGTGCCGGCGGCAGGCTTTTCGCTCGAGCTGATCGAGGCAGGAGGGCTGAACCGCGTCGGAGTGGTGCAAAAACTGCGCACCGTGCTGCAGTTGCCCCTTGCTGTTGCCCGTGTATGGTCGTGGATTGGCCGTCATCGACCCGCGGCGGTGTTCAGCATGGGAGGATATGTCGCCGGTCCTGTGGTTCTCGCAGCCATTCTGCGAAGTGTGCCTTTGGTCGCGATGGAGCCGAACGCGCTTCCAGGCCTTACCACCCGGCGCCTGGCGCGATGGACGGCGAAGGCCCTCGTAAACTTCCCCGATACCGTGCAATGGTTTCCGCCTGGCATTGCCGAGGTTACGGGTGTGCCTGTTCGCGAAGAGTTCTTCGCGGTTCCGCAACGCCAATCGTCTGACATTCCGGCTGTGCTTGTAACAGGTGGCAGTCAGGGATCGCGAACCTTGAATAATGCCGGCCTTGATGGCTGGCCCCGCTTCCACAAGGCCGGGGTTCGCGTCAGCATTGTCCACCAGGCGGGTCGGGGTAACGCGGCACCGCTGCACGAGGTGTTTGAGCGCAACGGCATCAACGGCGAGGCTGTTGAATTCCTCGCAGACATGCCCGCGGCGTTCGCTGCAGCCGATCTCGTAGTGTGCCGAGCCGGCGCGTCTACAGTGGCAGAACTCGCCGCCGCAGGTAAGCCATCGATTCTGGTTCCCTTCCCCTTCGCCGCCGATGACCATCAGCAAAAAAACGCTGAAGCCATGCAGCGCGCGGGGGCGGCTCGAGTCGTTGCCGATGCCGATTTTACCGGCGAGCGGCTATTCGAAGAGGTGACCCGGTTACTTGCCGATCGCGAGGCTCTCCGGCAAATGAGTGAAAACGCTCGGGCACTTGGAAAACCGGGTGCCGCAGCCCGCGCTGCCGACGTTCTGGAGGTGATCCATGAGCGATAATTGCGTTGACACTCCAGCGGAAAGCCGAAACAATACAAGGTCGTAATGTTTTTCAAGCCGCAACAGCTCCACTTCACCGGCATCGGCGGCATCGGCATGAGCGGCATTGCGGAGATTCTGCTCAACCTCGGTTACAAAATTACAGGCTCCGACCTGAAGCTCAGCCCGATCACAGAACGTCTCGAGGAACTCGGCGCCACGATTTACGAAGGCCACGCGGCTGCGAACATACAAGGTTCGAAGGCACTGGTCGTCAGTTCAGCCGTTGATGAATCGAACCCGGAGGTGCAGGAAGCCCGGCATCGCGGCATTCCCGTGATTCCACGCGGTGAGCTGCTGGCCGAATTGATGCGGCTGAAGTTCGGCGTTGCCATCGCCGGCAGCCATGGCAAGACGTCGACCACGTCCATGGTGGCCACGATCCTCAACCACGCAGGCCTCGATCCGACGGTGGTGGTGGGCGGTCGCGTGGGAACGATGGGAGGCTCCAATGCGCGCCTCGGGGGCAGTCAGCTGCTTGTCGTCGAATCGGATGAGAGCGACGGCTCATTCCTGAAGCTGTCGCCGATCATCACTGTCGTCACCAACATTGACCGCGAGCACCTTGACCACTACAAGGGCGGCATCGATGAGATACGTGCCGCCTTCTCCGAGTTCGTAAACAAAGTGCCGTTCTACGGCGCGTCCATTGTGTGCCTCGATGACGAGAACGTTCAGCAGATTCTGCCGCAAGTGCGCCGGCGCGTCATCACGTACGGTTTCGGGGCGCAGGCGATCCTGGGTATCACCGACCTGACCTGTGGCGCCGGAGTAAGCGAATTTTCGCTGCGCTACCGGGACCGGGACCTGGGCCGGTTCCGCGTTGAAAGGCCGGGCGTCCACAACGTCCTGAATGCAACTGCAGCGGTAGCCGTCGCGTTGGAACTTGGCGTCGCGCCTGACGCAGCCCGAGAAGGTCTGGCCCAGTTTCAGGGTGTCGACCGACGTTTTCAGCAGCGCGGGCAGGAGCGTGGCGTCACGGTCATCGATGACTATGGGCATCATCCGACTGAGATCCGCGCTACGCTTGCCGCGGCGCGCGAGTGCCGGTTTGGACGTGTGCTCGCGATCTTCCAGCCGCACCGCTACACGCGCACTTACCACCTGCTCGATGACTTTGCACGCGCGTTTCACCAGGCAGACCGCGTGTGGCTCCTCGACATTTACGCGGCTTCGGAGAAGCCGATCACGGGAGTTTCTGCCGAGACGCTCGCCGAGCGCATGCGCAGTTTCGGACACCGCGGTGTGTCTTACGCCGGCTCAGCCGAGAATGCTGCGCAAGCGGTACTCGCCGAAGCGAGGGATGGTGATGTGGTGATGACGTTGGGTGCGGGAAACGTCTGGCAGACCGGGGATCAAATCCTCGCTCAACTGCGCGAGGGCAGGTAGCATGGCGAGGCGGTCAGCAACCCAGACGGTCGAACGCGACAAGCCCCCGGTTCCTGCACGAACCAGGGGAAGCGTGTGGCTTGCTCTGCGCACGGGCGTGACATGGACCTTCGTCCTGCTGCTCATCCTCGGAGGCATCTGGAGCGCCTGGAAGATCGACAGCTTTCTTTTGTCGGATCCGATGTTCACCCTCGCGGGACCGCCAGAGCCCGGCACCCAGAACCCTGGGTTTCGAGTCGAAGGAGCCGTGCACAGCTCCGAAGATCATGTTGCGCGGATCTTTGCCCGGGACTTCGGACGCAGCATCTATCGCTGCCCCCTCGCGGAGCGGCGCCGCATGCTGCTCGGCATGAACTGGGTGAAGGAAGCAAGCATTCAGCGCATCTGGCCGTCGACGCTGGTGGTGACACTCGAAGAACGAACGCCCGTTGCTTTCGTTCAGCTCACTGGCCGCGATGGCAATGATTCGATCTGGCTTGTGGATGCAGATGGTGTGCTGCTGGACCCTCAGCGCGCTGTGAAACTTGGTCTGCCGTTCATTGAAGGCATCAAGGCCTCGCAATCAGAGCAGTCGCGCCGGGAGCGCGTAAGACGGTTTCTGCGTGTGCAGTCGGATTTGGGCAAGCTGATGGAGCAGATCGCCGAAACAGACCTTAGCGACATCAACAACATTCGCGTGACGCAGGTTTTCGATGGCCGTGCCCTCACGCTGATGCTCGGCAACCAGCAGTTCCTCGGACGTTACCTGAGCTTCCGCGATAACTACGCCGAGATTCGGAAGCGGCTGCCGAACGCAACGGTGTTTGACGTGCGATTGAAGGATCGCATTACGGCCATTGAGTCTGACGCGCCGGTGGCTGTGACGAAGGAGCAGGACAAATGAGCGGGTCAATGCGAATTGCCGCAGGTCTGGACGCGGGCAGCTCTCGCACTCGTGTCGTAATCTGCGTGTTGGAAGACGATACGCTGCGCTACATCGCGCATGCGGATGGCCCTTCCCAGGGCTGGAGCAAAGGACGCATCACCGATGCGGTGGCGGTGTCCTCCACCATCCGGTTTGTCACTGCGGAAGCCGAACGCCGTGCCGGGGTCACGCTCGAAGGAGTGGTGGTCGGATGCGCCGGTGCCGGAGTAGAGGGGAATAACAGCCGCGCCGTTTATGAGCTTGGCCGTGCCCGCGAGATCGAGCTCAGTGATATGCACTATGCGATGGAACTGGCCAGCCGGACGCGCATGCACGAGGATCGCATAGTTCTGCAGGTTTCACCCCAGGACTTCACAGTCGATGGCAAGGCTCGCCAGCGCAATCCCCGCGGCATGCTCGCGTCGCGCATCGAAGGACATGTTCACATCATCTCGGCACCCGCACAGGAGCACCATGCCCTGGTCAGCACCGTGCACCACGCGTCACTCGCCGTCGAAGAAACGGTGTTCGAGGCCGCTGCGGCAGCTTATGCATCGGTGATGCCTGAGGATCGGTCCCGTGGAGTTGCGGTGATCGACATCGGTGCGGAGTCCACCGATCTTGTGGTCTATGACGGCGATGCGATGCTGCGTGCCTGGAGTATCCCGGTGTCCGCGGACCACCTGACGCGCGACGTGGCTTTCGGCCTGACTGTGTCGCATGAAGACGCCGAGGCATTGAAGCGCGAGTATGGCTGTGCCATCCTGGGACTGACATCGGACAACAGCTACATCGAGGTGCCCTCGCACGATGGACGTCCTGCCCGGGAAGCTTCCCGGAAGATGCTGAACACCATCCTTGAAGCGCGTGCCGAGGAGATGTTCCTCTACGTGCGCAATGAGCTCGCACGGCTGCACATGGACGTGCAACTGCTGGAGGGCATGGTCCTGACCGGGGGCGGCGCACTGCTGAACGGAATGTGCGACATCGCCGAGCGGGTGGTGAATGCGCCAGCCCGCAATGGCCTTCCCTCCGGGATTATGCACTGGCCGGATGAATTGAATGATGCCGCGTGGTGCGTTGCGGCAGGCCTCGCCATGTACTCGGCGAAGCTGAAAACGCGCCGGGAATGGAAACGGCCCGCGCCCAGTTTCCTCAGCATGATGAAGGGCTAAGCAGGAGGACGATTGCGATGGCGAACCAAGGCAAGGAAGCTCTGAAATTTGAGGTGCAGGAAGACGTTGAAGTTCTTGCCGGCACGAAGATCAAGGTCATCGGCGTGGGCGGCGGCGGATCCAATGCCGTTGCGCGCATGATGGCTCACGGCGTGGCTGGGGTCGATTTCTGGGTGCTGAACACTGATGCTCAGGCACTCGCTGCCTCACCCGTACCGAACAAGCTGGCCATTGGCACCAAGGTGACCAACGGTCTGGGTGCAGGTTCTGATCCCTCCGTCGGCCGGCTCGCCGCACTGGAGGACACGGAGAAGATCATTGAGATTCTGGAAGGCGCTGATATGGTCTTCGTGGCCGCCGGCATGGGCGGCGGTACCGGAACCGGTGCTGCTCCCGTGGTCGCGAGCCTTGCCAAAGAACTCAATGCGCTGACCGTAGCCGTCGTGACCAAACCCTTCGGATTCGAGGGCTCGCGTCGTGCAAAGCAGGCGGAGAAGGGACTCGCTGATCTTGCCGGCACGGTCGACACAGTCATCGCCATCCCCAATGACAAGCTGCTGTCGATCGTTCCCAAGGGCAAGAGTTTTATCGAAGCATTCCGCACGGCTGACGAGGTTCTGCGCCAGGCAGTGGAAGGCATCGCAGGCATCATCGTCACTCCCGGCCTTATCAACCGCGACTTCTCCGACATTCGAGCCATCATGCTCGGGATGGGCTACGCCATGATGGGCTCGGCAACGGGGTCCGGCGAAAACGCCGTCATCGATGCAGCACGGGCCGCGATCAGTTGCCCCATGCTGGACGACGGCGGAGTCAAGGGCGCACGCGGCATCCTCATCAACATCACCGGTTCCAGCAACATGGGCCTTCACGAAGTAAACGAGGCGTGTGCCCTGGTGCGTGAAGCGGCCGAGTACCCCGACGTGCAGATCAACTTCGGTATGGTGCTCGACGAGAGCATGGACGACGAGGTGAAGGTGACGGTCATTGCAACAGGCTTCCAGCGCGCTGGATTGCCGCAGTTCGAGCGGCGCACTGCCGGTTTCGACGACGCGGGATATACTCAGGCCGAAACTGAACCGGAAGAGGTTCCCATGGCGGCGGCCGCGTCGGCTTCACCTGGAGCTGCTCCCGTCGAAGAGGACGAGCCTGTCGATGACATTGAGATGCCCGCCTTCCTGCGGCGCGATCGGCGGTTGTTCCAGTAGAGTAGGTTGGGGGTTGATGAGCTGCGGGGCAGATCGTACCAGCCTGATCTGCCCCGCGCACCCATTGGCCTCAGGTGCGCTTGCCGCAGGGATTTTACTGATGCGGCAAGCAGCGTAAGGTCAGCCGGAAGTGTTCACTAGGGCGTCACTGCGATCGCTGAGGATTCAGAACCCTTCAGGGCATCGCGGTAAAGGATCAGGAACCCCGTTTGTGACGGCGATGCTGCCGCACCACCGGCCACAGCCTGGACGCTCAAGCTGGTCGAAGCGCCAGGCAGAAGTACTCCGGTTCCGGGAGACGCCAAGAACTTCGGCGTACCTGGCGTGTAGGTAACGCCACTGATGACATCCGTGACTCCACCCGTGTAGTAGTTGTCGAAGGCCAGAAGCGTGTAAGTGATCTGGGTTGTGGGAGTGATTCCCAGAGCACTCAGCGGAACCGTAAGCACGATGTTTGCCGAGTTGAAGTCGGCCTCCGAGTAGGCGTACGCAGTAGGACCACCGACGGCGCCGCCCGAAGTATTCAGCGGCCACACCCAGACCAGGTTCTCGCCCGTTGGAGCACTTCCCGTCATTACGCCGGAATCGGCATTGAACACGACGAAATTCGGAATGCCGTTTCCGTCGGTATCGACATAGATATTGAACTCGGCCGGGTGAGTTGGGGTAGCACGCTCACCCCACGTCGTAATGGCAAACTGCAACCCAGGTTGTCCCGCGCTAAAGTCGACGAGTCGAGCACCTGTCTCCTTCAGATCGACAATCGCGTAGTTCTCGCCCCGACGGGGAAGATCGCTGGCCGGGTACTTCGCGCTGGTTCCTGTTAGTGCGAATGCGTCAAAGGCGCCGCTTGCGGCGCCGCCGACGTTGGTAAGACTGAGGGTTGCGGCTCCACCCGCTAAAGTCAGCGCCGAAGCCGAAGGAGTAACGCGTGCAGCCTTGTGCGGCAGCACCTGCCACGGAAGACGGACCGTCTCTGTCGCGTCTTTGAGTTCAATGTAGCCGTCGAACTCGAGACCTTCGAGCATGTCGCCAACGCCACCCAGAGCACCCGCGTTTGTGTTCCATGCGGGCAACGCATTCGCGATCACGTTGAATTCAACGACGAACGTGCTGGTGCCGTTCGCGGGCACGGTTACGCTTGGCTGTGCGCTGATGTTAACTGCGCCGCTGGAAGCATCATTGGCATAACGGAACGATGGGGTGATGGTGTAAGTGCGAGGTGAGGGGCTGAGGTTCCGCACCACCACCTTCTTCTGGAAGGTCTTGTTGCTGGTCATGCGCAAGGTGCCGATCGACAGCGACACGGCCTCGGGGTCGCCACCGTCCCAGGCTTGCGTCCTGACGGCCACCGCGCTGGCAACTCGCACCTCCCCCGCACCAATACGTGTAACGGGCGCCAGCACACCCGGATTCAGAGCACTGTTCTTAAACACGTTGATGTTGGCCGTGTTCATCAGCCTTGCCTTGACTTCAGTCGGAGAACAGGTTGGGCACGTCTGCAGCACGAGGGCGGCCGAGCCAGTAACAACGGGCGCGGCTCCCGAGGTTCCGCTGAACGGCGTTTCTCCCGTGCCGGTCCCAACCTGAGCAGACCGGCTCGCTCCAGGGGCCCCGATGTCCGGCTTGATCGCACCGTAGCTGTAACTCGGCCCGCGTGATGAACTGCTGACCACGTTGCCCGCCAACCCGATCGCCGTTGTCGGCCCGAACGTGACCCGAACCGGAGCGTCCAGGTGTGCCTTGATGGCATCCGATACCGCCTTGGTAATAACCAGCGAGGGGACGAATGTGTCGCCACCGCCAATGCTGAAGGAAATCGGATCTCCGGGAGCGACCAGTCCGATCAGCACGGCCACTGCACCCGCCTTTGCCGCCCTGTCCACCTTGTCGCTGACGAAGCAGCCTCCACGGTCGATAAGCGCAACTTTGCCCGCAGGATTGGCTATATACGGATCCGCGGGAACGCCGGCATCGATCGAGTCCGCGGGACAGCCTCGTCCCACATAAGCAACCTCGGTGTTGGTTGTGCC
>DASQEG010000377.1:0-3841 GCA_035633775.1 Bryobacteraceae bacterium | reverse complement strand
CGGCAGTGACGGACGTGCCTCCAGTACCCGCCCGAGGCGCGTCCGTCCTCACACCGGAACCTCAGGCTCGCATCATCGCAGCGCGCAAGGGGGTGCTTTACGCCGCGGGCGAGCATGTGTGGAGATCGGAAGACGCGGGCGCGCACTGGAAGAACCTCACGGCCTTCGAAGGGCGCTCGATACTTGGCTCGCGGATCTCGGACCTGGCAGTCTCACCAACCCGGCTGGAGGAACTTACGGTCGCAAATCGCGATGGCGTGTGGCGATCGGCCGATGGTGGCGCATCGTGGTCTGGCCTGAATGACGGCCTTCCGAATCTGCCTGCTGTCCGCCTGCTGGCTGCTGCCGATGCGGAATCCGCTGTCAGAATTGTCACCGCCTCAGGCATGGAAGCTGCCTGGCGGCACGGCGAGCAGCAAGCCTGGCGGCCGACTTCCGGCGCGGCATCAGAAGAGGCCGGCTTGTTGTCGCAGCTTGCGACCACGCCGAGCATCAGCGCAGCCGCTCGTTCCGGGGATACCCTGTACGCGGGCAGCGGCGACGGGCGTTTGTCGGTCTCGCTCGACCGCGGCCGTACCTGGACGAATGCTCCAGCCGTCGCCGGAGCAGGTCGAATCGTCCGCATCGTCAGCGATCCCCGTGATCCGGCTTTCGCTCTCGCGATCACTGACACGGCTTCCGGCGCAGGCCGGGTGCTGCGAACGGTAAACCGCGGCGCATTCTGGGATGACATCACCGGCGGCCTTCCTGCGGGAGCTGCCCGGGGCATTGCTCTTGACCGGCTGACCGGCGCCGTGTACGTGGCGGCGGCTTCCGGTCTGTACATGACCTGGACTGACACTCGGGCCGCAGCCCCGCCCGGCGCCTGGCTGCAACTCCGCAGCGAACCGGCGCATGACGTCATGCTTGACGCCGCAGGCCACCAGATATTCACAATCCTTGATGGCGCTGGCGTTTATGCTGCAATGGCGCCGCATCGTGTGCGTGATCCGCGCGTAGTCACTGCAGCCGATCGGGTTGCGCGCGCCGCCGCGCCCGGTGCGCTGCTGAGCGTCCTGGGCGCCCGGGTTCGTTCGGCCGTGGCCGGCGATCGCCCTGCTTCGGTACTCGCAGCAACAGCTGAGGAATCGCAAATCCAGCTTCCGTGGGATCTTCCCAGCTCCGCGGTCCTGATTTCAATGACCACGGACGGAGGCAACCGCATTCAGCTCGGCGTACCAGTGCAGGGTGCGGCGCCCGCCATTTTTGTTGATAAAGATGGCAGCGCGCTGCTACTGGATGGAGATTCCGGACTGATGCTCGATGCCGGAACGCCGGCGCATGCAAGGAGTCGGTTGCAAATCCTTGCGAGCGGTCTGGGCAGTGTCTCTCCTGCATGGCCCGCCGGACTCGCGGCGCCCCTGCAGGATCCTCCACAAGTCGAGGCGCCCGTCCGTGTTTACCTGGACGGCCAGTCCGTTGAGGTGCTCCGCGCGACGCTTGCCCCTGGTTACGTTGGCCTGTACATTGTGGAAGTGCGCGTGCCAACGATCGTCAATCGCGGCACGGCCGAGCTGTACCTCGAGGCTGCCGGTATCGCGAGTAATCGCGTCCGTCTCTGGCTCGAACCGTAGGTCCCGTTTATGCACCTGATTTCATGTTTAGCGAGATCGTGCTTTGCCCTCGCAGCCGTCGCTGCTGTGTGCCTGGGGCAGACGCCGAAAGGGGCTGACAAGCTCGCGCCGTACTTCCCGACGCCGCCGAGCGTAGTAGATAAAATGCTTCAACTGGGCGGGCTGGGAAAGGGCGAGAAGATGTTCGACCTGGGCAGTGGAGACGGCCGTATCGTCATCATGGCCGCGCGCAAGTTCGGAGCTGATGCTACCGGCGTCGAGATCGACGAGTCTCTCGCAAAACAGAGCACGGCGGAAATCGCGCGGCTCGGGCTTTCCAGCCGTGCCCGCATCATTCAGGGTGACGTGCTGGCGCAGGACTATTCGTCAGCCGATCTCCTGACCGTCTACCTCCTGACCGACTCGAACACCAAAATACGGCCCCTGCTCGAGAAGCAACTGCGCAAGGGTGCTAGAGTTGTGGCGCACGATTTTGAGTTCTCCGGCTGGACAGCCGAGAAGATAGAGCACATCGAGGACGACGGCGAGGGACGCAGTCACACGCTGTACTTCTACCGCCGGTGAGCGTGTCGGTCATCTACAGCACAGTCCCGTACCTCTGGCGGCGGTCTCTTCTGCTCGCTCGCGCGTGCCTGGCTATATGCGGGCTGCTGCTGTATGTGCTCCATCCGGTCGACTGGTCCGCACTCACCCTGGCCTTCATCGCGACGTACTCGGGTTTTGCGATCTTCACCCTTTACCGCCACCTGACGGCGGAGACTCAATCCTGGCCGCCGGCCTATTTGCTTGCCGACCTGGGGTTCTTCCTCCTTTGCGCGATTCATCCGTCCACGGCGGGAAGGTGGGTCGCGGTTGCAGTGTGGGCTTACCTGCTGCTGCTCGGTGCACTTCTCTACCGGTGGAGATATGTTGCTGCCGTTTTCTTCCTGACAGCGGTGTTTCTGCATATTCCGGGCGCAGGCCCGGTCCGCGGCGTTGAGCTTGGAATCCTCCTCAGCGGAGCCCTCGCCGTCGTGCTCGCGATGTATAAGGATCACGTGCACGAGAGGCTCTCGGCAGCGCTGAAGCGATCACTGCTTTCGCGCTCAGAGGCCGAGGTTGCCCGGGAGCAGGAGCGGCAGCGTATCGCAGGCGATTTTCACGACGGCCCCTTGCAAAGCTTTATCGGTTTCCAGATGCGGCTTGAGATCGTGCGCAAGCTGATGGAGCGCGACAGCGATGCCGCGTTGAGCGAACTTGTGCAGTTGCAGGAGCTTGGTCGGTCTCAGATCACCGAGCTTCGTGCGTTCGTACGCGGCATGCAGCCGTCAGAGGTGACGCCGCAAACCCTCGGTGTCGCGATTCGTGAATCGGTGGAGCATTTCGAGCGCGACAGCGGCATCTCAGCGCAGGTTTTCTGCGACGATCTCTCAACTCTGAGCGAGTCGGTGGCATTGGAGCTGCTCCAGATTATTCGCGAGGCTTTGAACAACGTTCGGAAGCATTCGAAGGCCTCACGCGTGGTCCTGCAGGTAGCTGCTGCCGCCGAAGGCGTCAGCCTGACGGTTGAAGATGACGGCAGCGGGTTTCCGTTTTCAGGCACGTTTACGCTTGACGAGCTGGAAGTACTCCGCCGTGGACCCGGCAGCATTAAGCGGCGTGTTCGCGTAGTGGGCGGGGAACTGACCCTGGACTCACGTCCGGCTGCCGGCAGCACACTCCGCATACGTCTTCCGATCCACGGGCAATGAGAGCGCTCATCGTGGTGCTTCCGCTTGCCTGTGTGTCCTGCTCTCGATACGGCGAGTTTACGTTGCCGTCTCCTGGAAAACCTGCGACCGGAGCGGTGACGCTCGAATGGGAGCGCAGACCGGAACCTGTGTTGCCGCGGTCGCAACCCGGCTCCTTCGATTCAGTCGACACGTTGAACCCTTCCGTGGTGCAGCAGGGCGGACAGCTCTGGAACTTTTACTCGGGATACGATGGCTCCGCCTGGCACACAGCTCTGGCCGAGTCCGCGGATGGCCTGACGTGGAAGCGCTCCGGACGCCTGTTCTCACCTGCCCGCAGCACTTGGGAGGGCAGCTATATCGCTGCGAATGGGAGTGCTTTGTACCGTTCAGGCAAGTGGCTCGCATGGTATCAGGGTGGCTCTCCCACCCCGCGTATCGGTATGGCAACGTCGACCGACGGGCGCCGCTGGACGAAGCACCCGGAACCGGTGATCGGACCGGGACCCCGCGGAAGCT